>CAIMNF010000402.1 GCA_903842755.1 Oligoflexia bacterium | reverse complement strand
TTAAAACTATTAGACCCTAAATGTCCTACAATTACAACACTACTCGATTTTTTTGAATCTTTATGGCAGGCTAAAAACTATGGGCGCACAATGGAAACACTCACTTCGGCAAGGAGTGAACGAAAAAAAAGGTAAAATCATTGGGAAGATCGTTAAGGAAATCATCGTCGCTGCGAAGCTAGGTGGACCCGATCCTGCCGCAAACTTTAGGCTCCGTGGAGCACTGGAGGACGCCCGCAAAAACTCCGTGCCCCGAGACACGATTGAACGCGCCGTTAAGCGGGGCTCCGGACAAACCGACGACACCATTCAGTACGAAACCATTCTTTACGAGGGATTTGCCCCTCATCAGGTCCCCCTGATTGTCGAATGCGTAACCGACAATCGCAACCGGACAGTGGCCGACGTCAGAAGTTTGTTTCGGAAGGGCCAGCTGGGCTCTCCCGGTTCGGTCGCTTGGATGTTTGACCGCAAAGGCATGATCGAAGCCATGATCCCCGGCGCAAAGCCTGCGGGGCTAGATTTAGATGAAGTGGCCATTGAAGCCGGTGCAGATGCCGTTGAGCCCTACACCCCAGAAAATGAACCTAACGGCCACCCCGCAAAAGAAGGGTTATACGTTCGTTTTATTTGCAGCCCCAGTGAGCTTCACGGTGCAAACCAATTTCTTAGCCAAAAAGGCTGGACCATTCTCACTTCGGAATTGTGCTACATCGCAAAAAATTATGTCGATCTGAGTGGCGACGCCTTAAAGGAAGTTTCCGAGTTTTTAGGCGACATTGATGACCACGACGACGTTCATCGCATTTATGTGGGCTTAAAAAGTTAATCGTGGGCTCTTCATGAAGAGAATCATCGGACTAATCACTCCCCTCATTTTTATTCAAACCCTCTTCTTTAAATTTACGGCCGCTCCCGAATCCGTTTACATCTTTACCAAAGTGGGAATGGAGTCTTGGGGGCGTTATCTTACGGGTATTTTGGAGCTCATTTCTTCCATTTGCTTCCTTTTCCCCCGCTGGTCCTGGCTGGGTGCCGCCCTAGCGATCGACATTATGATCGGGGCGATTTTTTCACATCTTACTTTACTAGGTATCGTAGTCCAAGACGATTCGGGATTGCTCTTTGGGATGGCGCTGGCGGTCTTTTTTTCCTCTTCCTTCACGCTTTATCAAGAACGTTATTCTATCCCCATGATTGGAAAAATCCTAAAACAGTCCGACGATCTTGCAAGAAATTACGATTCCAATGTTAAGGCGAGTTTTGGCCACCGCTTACCGATCATTCTTATCCTTAGTTTTGCTTTTTTATGTGCGGTGGGAATTTTTCAGCAAGTGTTGTCGATCAATTTTATATTGACCAAGGAATTCCCCGCAGCCGCCGAACTCAGTATTGCAAAGTGGTCTTACTTTATGACTCTACTGAGTGTCTTGATCACATTTCTTTTGACGGTATTAGTGGTGAAAATTTTTGAAGCCCCGCTGAATGAACTTATTTTAGTGTGTCAAAACATTGCAAAGGGTGACCGAAGCACCCGTTCCAATTTACCCTTGAATAGTGAACTCGGAATCCTTTCTGCATCTTTAAATCAAATGTTAAATGAGGTTCAGGCGCAGGAAGTGGAGTTGAAAGAGCGAAGTTTAAGCATACAAAAATTGCTTCGGATCGTGATTCACGATGTGGCAAATCCGCTGATGGTCATTATGTCTGCTTCAAAACTTGCAACCAAAAACAAAGAGGAGCTTTCCCAAAGCCAACTCACTTATTGGACGCGTGTGGCAAATGCAAGCAGTAAAATCGAGGGTATTATTCGCTCCACTCGGGACTTTGAAGCGATCCGGAGCGGAGTTAAAAAAATCGAATTAAAGAAAATTTCGGTACTTGATTGCCTGCAATCGGTGATCGATATTTTTGCAGAACGCGCCCAGAAAAAGGGAATTGAATTTAAGATCGAAAACCTTACGGGCCTACCTCATCCTGAAGTTTTGGCGGAAGAAACCTTATTCGCTTCGTCGGTGGTGTCCAATATTGTTTCGAACGCCATTAAGTTTTCGGATGAAAATTCACTCATTAAATTTTTAATTACCCAATCGGCGCCCCATCAGATTCGCCTTTCGATTACCGATCAAGGCGTGGGACTTCCGCTTGAGCTGATTGAAAAGTTTACCAAAGGCGGAACCATTGAGAGCCACCGGGGAACTCAGGGGGAAATAGGTACAGGATTTGGGTTAGATATTGCTCGGTCTATCATGAAAAGCATGAACGGGGATTTAACCTTGGAGAGTAAATGGAAGACCGATTCCGAAAAAGACCATGGGACGACCGTGCATTTGATCTTGGCAGAAGGTTAAGGACGTATTTTTCACCACAAAAAAAAATCAGGCCGCTTTTACTTCCATTGAACGAGAAGGCTTTCGCCCTGCTAATGAAACCACCGATGCGGATCGCTCCCCTTTCGCATAGCGCGCATACTTCATATCGGCGCCCAGGATATGTTTTAAAAGCCAATCATTTAGAAAATTCATTAATTCATCCGCATTGACCAGGCGTTGGTGGACTTGATTCCCAAACATGCCGACGGTTTCTAAAAGCTTTGAATGAATTTTTTTATGCGCCTCCAGGTCCGGATAACCGATTTGCTTTTGGTACGCTTCTTCATGGGAAAAATGCTCGGTGGTATAGAGTGCCAATTGATCAAATGCGGTCCCCATTTCGAGGTAATTCATCTGATCTAAAGCAATCGCCAGGGCATTAATTCTTTCCACCAGGGTCTTGTGTTCAAGGTCCATGGAATGAACATCTAATAGGTACTCATTTTTCCAGGTAAACGGATTAATCCAGGCCCTTCCTTGAATGCTAACGCTCAACTCAGACGCGACAGCTCGCAGCTTTACCACTTCTTCACTGAGCATTACGGAATTCGACTGGCAGGTCTCGGCCGCGCGAGCCGTCAGACGGCTCGACTGGTCGATTTCATGGAGCGCCTTGGTAATCTCGGCGACGCCTTTTGCTGACTCTTGGCTGCCTTTTGCGACCTCCTCAATCATTTCACTCACGTTCATGGACGCGTTCAATATTTCCTGCAAGGACTCTTGGCACTCGGCAGTTACGGCCACTCCTTGTTCTAATAGCGCCGAAGAGGTCGATAGTAATTTTTCGACCCGACTTCGATTTTCTTGAATAGTTTCTGTAACCTGTTTGGTACTGGTATCCAATAGCAGGTTAATTTCTTGTGCTGCTTGTCCAGACATTCGCGCAAGATTGCCGACCTCTTCTGCAACGACGGCAAACCCCTTCCCATGTTCGCCCGCCCGTGCGGCCTCAACAGAAGCGTTAAACGACAGTAACTTCGTCTGAAACACGATATCATTAATCACACGGGTTTTTCCGCTCACTTCTTGGATGACTTTTAAAATGTTGGCCACCTTTTCATTGCTCTCTTTGAGTTCTAGGGCGGAAACTTCGTTCGATGCTTTTAATTCGTTAATTGCATCTGTCAGTCGGTCCACAGTATGCTTGCCATGTTCCGCATGATTTTTGGACTCTACTGCTGTTGCCTGAATTTCCGTGGCACGCTCAGCACTCCGCGTGACCATCGAAGAGACTTCTTCTAAAGCCGAACTGGTCTGTTGTATGGCGGCGGACTGTTGCTCGACGGCGCACATTACATCTTGTGATGCTGCAGAAACTTGATTCACGGAAGCCCCTACACTGCCGGATGAGGCCCCTACGCGAGAAGTCGTACCCATTAATTTTTTTGAAATAGCCCTCGCCACGCCTGTAGAGAATCCAAACAAAAGAACGATTGATATTCCAGTCAAAGCAAGAATAAGTCGGAGCAAATCTTCCGCATTTTCTTTCATTTGGCGTGCGGTCTCTGAGACCGCTTGAAACTGAATTTTACGGAGCTCCGCGATGGAGGACTCAAGGCTTTTCGTCTTTTCAGCGATTTCGGACGGTGAGCGGTTCTCGCCTTTTCTGGGGAAATCAGTCGCTCCATTACCTAGTTGGGTTAACTCCATCACTTCAGACTTTATCCGTGCAAAGACTTGCTTTTCCGATTCGGTACTCAATCGTTTTTCGGTATCCGAAAGAGTGGTCATCCATTTTTCTTTTAGAGCTTGCGGTGAATGCTCTGCGCTCGACTCTCGGCCCCTGATTGCTGTTTGGTATTGCGTGATTTGAGCCGAAAGCTCATCCAATGCCAGCAGCGTAGGGAGATGATTCGTCACAATGGGAACTGCTGCTAAGGAAACCTTGCGATTCTGATAGCCACTAATCGTTCCTACCAAAAATAGGGCGACAGAGGCACTTGCAGCGATGAGGATCAGTTTTTTCTTAAGGGTAAGTTTTCCATTCTTCATAAAAAACTGTTCGGACGATTTTTGACGAACTTAATGAGTACGGAAAAAAATATTCTCCAACCATTTGTAATGATTGAACTATGAGACTTTTTGATGATGGGCTGGGGTAATTTGTCCCAAACTTTGTCTCGGAACTGCCGGGTTGACAATTCTTGACTATTCCAATACATTTCAAAAACAAATGGGTCTCTGCAAACCAGCAACAAAACGACTTTTAAGTCTAGGGCTCTTCTTATTTACGTTTTGGGTGCCGCTCACCTCCTTTGGGAATGATTGCGATCAGCGACTGATCGGTTTTTATCGCGCCGAGAAAATGGACCTAAGCTTTGATACTTTTCTTGATTATGACCAAGCCTTGCAAGATCACTTTAACAAAGACGACACCGATTTTTTTAATTTAGCGGCGGCATACCACGATGCCCCAGGGCATAAATCATTATTATTGAAAAACCTCCTCCATCAAGCCGCCATGCTTCTTAAAAAACGAGGCGTTGAATTCACTCTTTCCAAATTAGAATGGTTAGATGGGCTGGAGCGCGTTGTGATTCAACCCGTAAAAAATGGGAATTATCTTAACCAAAAAGCAGTTGAGCTTGAGTCTCAAAAGGTCATACTCGCGTACAGACCTGACTTAAATGCCGCAGCTCACGTCGACGTCCTTTATCCGAAGTCTTACGCAAAGGGGACTCCACCGACCAAAATTCTATCTATTCCAATGCATTCTATTTTATTTCCTAACGAGTCGAATCCCTTGCTGGAACACGAGTTTACTCATATTGCAAAAATCGCTGAACTTGAAGCGGGCCACGCTCCACTTTATGGAGGAGGTATTGAGCCCAAAAAAGCAGGCTCAACTTTACGCCGCTATCGGCAAATTTTGAGCGGCTTTGATTATTTGAAAGGCGGGTTTGATTTTGATGAGCCTCTCGCTTTTAAAAACCAAGTGCTGAAAACAGAAGCTGATCTGACGCGACTCAATCATGAATCCGATTCCACGCTAAGAATCGCAGCAAAGTCGGTTCGACTCGAATCGCTTGAAATGATGCTTCAAATTTCGGGATGGATGAAAATTCATTTCGACCAGTTCCGCTTCGATCACCTCGAAAACCTGAGTTACAGTAATGATCTCTTAGGGGTTCGATATTACGTGTATGCGGATGACCATTTCCTACATTATTTTCCACTTCCGGCCAATATTCGCCGCAGCGAAAAGCATTTTTTGAACCAAATCGACCAATTGAAGCAGTATTCGCATGACATGTTTAATTGGGCCAAAGAACGGCTCGAACAAGACCCAGACGCAAAAAAAATTGAGGGAATCCAAGCGACGATTAAGGCGCTTAGCCGTTGAACTCACGCTCTTTGCCGTTAGACCTTTTGCGTTCTATCGCTATAGCCATGGTTTTTACGAGTCACTTTAATCAATATGCCAGTGACATTTGGTTTGGGCGTTTTGGAGAGTTTGGCTGGGCAGGAGTCGACTTGTTTTTTGTACTGAGTGGTTTTTTAATGACCACTCAGCTCCTAAAAGAGATTAAAAAAACAGGAACGATCTCTATTCGTCAGTTTTACCTCAGGCGTGGATTTAGGATTTGGCCGAACTTTCTAATCGTTCTAGCTGCGTATTACTTTTTTCCTGGCATAGCTGAACGAAGCATCCTTGCACCGATTTGGAAATACCTGAGTTTTACTTTAAACCTAAGCCTAGACTACGGGATTACGGGAGCTTTTTCTCATGCCTGGTCATTGTGCGTGGAAGAACAGTTCTATCTTTTGTTACCCTTAATTCTTCTGCTCCTCTTTCCTTTTTCTTCCACGAAACGGTCTATGTTTATGGTGTCCCTAATTCTCGCTGCGGAAGTGGCTTTTCGGCATTATCGATGGACTCACTTCACAAAGGACTTTTTTTACTTTTATAAGCCAAGCCTGTTTTATCGGCAATACTACGAAAATATTTACTATCCTACATTGTGCAGGTTAGACCCTCTGGTGATTGGGGCCGCTATAGCCGCTTTTTACAACAACAAGCCAAATTTCTTCAGCTCCGAACGATCTGCCAAGATCGGCGGAAATACATCTTTTGTCCTCGCGATCTTTTTTTTGATTTGCTCATTTTATTTAACTCGGCATGAAGCCGCCTTATGGGCCTCTTGCTATGGTTACCTATTGAATGGAGTTGGCTTCGGATTCCTCCTTCTTTCGGCACTTTCAACCCGGGGAATATTCTCGCAGTTTAAGGGAAAATGGGCGAGGCACGTTGCAAACTTGGCTTTTTCTTTTTATTTGGTTCATAAGTCGGTGATTCATCATTGCCATCTTTGGCTTATCCATATGGGAATAGATCCCGGGAGCATTCTTTATCCGGTAATGATTCTCGCTTGCGCCGCGACCGCAAGCGCACTCCTCTATTTCGGAATCGAAAAACCTACATTAAAGCTAAGAGACCGACTACTGCGAAAGAAATCGTTTCACTTTGGCTAAGCCAAAAGAATCGCCGTCCAGGTCTTTCGAGCGACCGCGGCCGGAGTGGTAGCAATCAGCTGCTCTCCCCTTTTTTTTCGCAAATCTTTTTCGAAGTCCATAAAGCCCGCATATCCCTGGGATTGGACTTCGTGAATCGAATAGAACTTCCAAAATCCATTCGGCAAAATTTCCTTTTTTTTCACGATGGACTCAAGCTCAAGCGCAAGCCTTCCCATGGTTAACCGCACATTCACTTCAACGACAGGATGAACGCGAAGGGCCTGCTGTTCTGGATCAAAATAAATCATGCCGTCTATACCCACCGGACCTACGTAGTGATGCCTTTTTAAAACTTCCGCCACACGGTGAATCACGCTCATGCGCACTTGGCCTTGGGACTTTAATAATTCCCCGTATTCAGCCGGAATTTCGGGCCTTGGTCGCGTCCCCAAATATGCCCCTTGGTACTGGAAGTGCGAATCCACTTTAAAAAATCGGGGCTCAAAAACTTTAAGCTCGCCTTGCGGAGAAATTTCAATTTGCGTAGAAAAATCGGCGCGTTTTTCTAAATAACGCTCTATGATTAGGTCGGACGTTCCATTTGGCAATTCCCCCACAATCTCTCCCCGATCATTCCGCGTTAACAATTGGTGCCCACGCCCGCTGGTACTGACGGCCCGCTTTAAAAGAGCAGACTGGCCAGGCTTAAGATGGGTATGAATCCATGATTTTATTTCGGTCGCATCTGTGACCCATTGTCGATCTCCAGCAAGGGCTCCCCCCCCAAGGGGCGCCAATTCTTTAAGCCAAAATGCTTTTGAATAAAGCGAATTCAACGAGTGGCGATCAAGCTCGGGATGTATTTTTAGTCTTGGAGAAAACAATTCATACTCCCGCCACGCGCTTTCAGACCACCCCCATGGCCTAAAAGAGTTAAATTGAGAATTTTGAGTGAGCTCGGCCGGCGACAAATAGATCTCTGGAACCTCCGACTTCCAGCGGTGAACTTCGGCCCGCCAATCTACAGGCGGCTTTTGGTGTTGAAAAACCCAATCGGACTCCTTGCCCAACCAAATCATCAAGGGTTCTAGGTCTAAAATCTTTTCGTTCACTGCTTTTGGCCATTTGAAATTAGTCTGGCCTTGAGCGATGGTTCCAGCAACTTCCAGTTCACACTGTGGGTTAAAGTAAAAAAGGTCGGGCACCCTTCCCCGTGATCCACCGGCAACCTTGAGCTCCCGGATAAATTCTTCATCCAATCCTGCGGCAAGCCTTGAAGACTCTGAAAAAAATCTTCCCTTGGCACGCCGAACCGAGAGCGGATAAGGCAAATTACTTTTATAGGCCGTCCAATCCGAATCCCGCGCATCTTTCCATACGCGAAACCACTTCAACCCATGCTGAACGTGTTTCACTTCGTCATCGTGGATCGTCATTAAAAGCTGGGCCGAGGTCTGATCTCCAAGTTCCCTCATTCGACTTGAAAAATCCAAAGCAAAATCTAAGTTTGCTTGCTCAAAAGTTAGGCTCATTCGGGTCACAAAATCAAACGGCGATTGTATGGTTTTTAACGTGTTCCAAAAATAAAAGTTCAACGGAAAATCACCGAGTTCAACACCAAGTTCCTGCATTCGAACTTGATAGGCCTGAAGATGGCGCTGCTCGTCTTGCAACGTTTTAAATACGCCCTGTTTAAATTCGAGCGGCGCATGTGGAAAGCGCAACAGGGTAAGCGCCATGGTTTCAATCGCCAAGAGTTCATGATTTGCAAAAAAGTGGAGAAGCTTTCCCCGACCGGTGCTTGCTCTGAGCTCTGCCGTTTTTGGAAATTTGCCTTCGGGCTTTTCGCCGGGCCCCACTTTGAGTTTACCCAGTCGTCCCGGCAGTTCAAACTCTGGTTCGGTCTCAGAACTCCCTGAATCCCAGTCAATGAAATTGAAAGAAAGAGGACCTGCCCCCAACGTTCCTTCCAACTTATCCGAAAGGGTTCCACCCAATAAAATTTGTCGAGCAAGATCTGCAAGTGGACGTTTGATCATGACTGTTGCCTAGTCTAAGAAAAAAGCTTTTTCTTCGGGGGTGGGCAATCGGCACGTTTCGCGCTTTCCAAACCAAGCATAGCGGTGGTTAGCCACCCACTCGTAAACACGATCCCGTAAGGATTGCGGAAAGATGCCTAGTAATGAAAAAACCTTCCAACCCCCACCCAACATTCCTAAAGTTTGGAGAACGGCCGTTGACCGTTCATAGACTTGCCCTTGCTTCCACAGGACGACGCTGGATAAAGCCTCGGCCTTTTCTTGGCCTAATAATCGCCGCGCGGTTTGACCTTGTAAGGAGCTATAATAAAAATTTTGAGTTTTTGAACGATCGATTAGAAAATCGACCCATTCATTGCAGAGGTTGCAAACGCCATCAAAAAAAATAATGCACTTTTCTGCGTCAGCATCCGCGTTCTTCATGGACTAATTTTACCTGAAAGCGCGGCCAGGGTCTAGCGGTGAAATACCCCTAACGAACCCAGCTTCGAATTGCCGCGAGCAGCACTTGCGGTAAATCCCTCATCTCTCTGACTTCGTGAAAATGCCCGCCTGTTTGATCCGCGATGGCGCGCATGACGGATCGCCCCTGGGGCTCTTTCCCTATTTTAATTGCATGAATAAAACTTTGCCCGGCGGCCACTCGCACCGGGTCTTTTCCTTCCGTGTAACGACCATCACTCACTAAAATGATCCGCGCCTGCGGAAATGGGCTATCTTCAATCCATTTTCGGGCCGCCGTCAACCCACGCTCAATGTGAGTAAACCCTCCTGGTGGAATCCTCATCACGTTTGAGATCCAATCCAGGACTTGCCCGTTTGGATCACAAAAAGGCTTGATGGTGTGGGTTTCTGAATCAAAGCCTAAGACCGCCAACGTTTCATTCGGCACACTTAACGCCACAGCGGCCACCGTCACGGCAAGAAAGGCTAATTTTTCTCCCTTCATGGACAGGCTCGTATCCAAAAGCAAAACTAATCCCCGATGGACTGGCATTCGAACCTGATACATCAACTCACTCCATTGAGTCAGCGTTTCTTCGATATCGAGCTCTGCAACGAAGTCACCGGCGCTTGATCCCCACCGATTGCCCGCAGCGCAACCTAAAGTGGCCAAGTCACTTTCACTGACCAATTGATACGAATAGGGTTTTTGGATTGGGCCCAACAATTCGTAAGCGTGATCCAAAATCGCCCGAATGGCACGATCGGCGAGTTCTTTGCGCTCCTTTGGCTTTAAATACCCAAACCGCTGAAGGTCACGGAAGCGCGCGGCAAGGTCCCAACCTTCCTGCTGTCGGTCGCGGTCTACTTCGGAAATAGGCTCGTTCAGGGGAGATTCTTCTCGCTCTCCAAACGAATCTGCCTTGAATTGAAATAAGTCAGCGCGGGAATCAGGCGCCGTAGAACTGATTGCTTTTAAGCCGTGCCCTTTTTTTTTTCGAGCATGGTCCCCGACTCATCTTTCTTTAGCTCAACGAGCAACAAGGCTCTGAGTTCGCTCATCACTTCACTCAGGCTCGCGGAATACGCCTGTGCTGAAAATTTAGAAACCTGTAGCTCAATTCGATTCGCCAATACCGAAGTAGCCAGAGTCCAAAAATTTTCGGATTCTAGCTGAGACACTGTCCACTTTGAGGCAAGGACCAGTTCCGCTAATGACAAAGCTGCCCGTAAAGATGCTCCCCGCTTAATTTTGGAATGGCTGCGGGTCAATCTTATTAAAATCACACAAGCCCATGCCCAAAAGCGAGAAAGGCCTGGTAAATGTCTCTGTAAAACTTCAACTTCTTGATCTTCGGAAAGATAGTGAATGGAGACCCATTCTAACCGATCCAGAAGCGCTTCGCCGATCGGTGCCGTTCCGATAAACTCTCGCGGATTTTGGGTTGCAATCAAACAGAACCCCGGAGCTGCTTTTAGGACTCCTAAATGCGGAATATTCAATACGGAATTCTGTTCTAAAACAGGAAGTAAAACATTTTGAACCATTTCGGGCATTCGGTTGAGTTCGTTCAACAACAACAACGCCCCTTCCGCCATCGCTTCATACAGAGGCCCTGGTAAAAAGCTTTTGCGGCCGAAGCCAAATCCCATGACCAGTTTGGGGTCAAAAGAACCGACTAGTTTTTGCTCGGTAAAGCGACCGTCCCCATCCACGCGTACCACTTTCCTTTGGAGATGGTCTGCAATGAAGAGGGCAAGAGACGTCTTTCCAGAACCGACTGGACCTTCCAACAAAACATGCTTATGGGCTGCGATGAGGGACTCAATCAATTGGGTTTCTGCCTGGCGACCAATCATCTTTACTTTTTTCGGTACTTTTACTGGCGTTTTACTTTTGGGGTTCTTTGGATGCGCCAATCATTGTCCTTCTTTAAACTTTTGATAACCAAAGTAAAGGAGCGCAACCATAATAATGACAATGGGTATTTGGAGCAAAGCCCAAATCAGCCACGGACTTTTTTCAACAGGGACACCCAAAGAATCTTTTTCGGACGGCTTTTTTTCTTCCATAGCTTTGGACTCTAAGATTATCCCATTTTCTGGACTGAAGCACGCGGAATTTAATTTAAAACTAATGCTAATCGGGTTAAAACCAAATCATGAATCTCTATACTGATGAAATCCTGGAAGCCTATGGCCGCTGGCAGGGCATTCAATCGAGCCCATCCAAAGAATCGCTCAAACGCCCCAACGGAATGCCTATTTTTAGAAATCATTTTATTGAGTACCGCATTGCGCGGGCGCATCCGTTAGTTCCTTTTTTTTGGGTAATTCCGGTCTCCACTTTATTATTCCTTAAAGGGCTTGAATACCGCCCCTTTACTCAATCTCTTGGATTGCTTGTGGTTGGTTTTTTATCATGGACCTTAATTGAATACGTGATTCATATGTTTCTTTTTCATAAAAAAATTACGCCAACCACTCCACCACGCATTAAGTTTTTGGTTTTTATGTTACACGGGTATCACCATGAGTTTCCCAATGATCCTACTCGCTTGGTCATGCCCATTATATTGGCTTGGCCTTTAGGAACCCTCCTTGGGTTTTGTTTTTGGCTCATTTTAGGAAGCTCGCTGTTTTTTGCATTCTACGGCGGACTCCTTTTAGGTTACCTGGCCTATGATGCCGTTCACTACTATGAACATTACGTTCAACCCACCAGCGCTTTGGGAAAATTTATGCGCAAGTTTCATGCGATTCACCATTTTATGGATGAAAATAAAAATTTTGGAATTAGTACGCCCATTTGGGACAAAGTGTTCATGAAATTTAAGGCCCCTTAAGTCCGCAGTCTTCAATGAAAGTCATATTGACATATAAATTTAAATTATGTAAAAAAGCGCCGTGCACCCTAGAATTGCTTACGCGCTTGCCCTTATTTTATTACCGTCCTTAACCCAGGCAGAGCCGAACCCCTGCGACCTTCGACTAAACCCGGGCCAAATGGCCCAATTAGAACCACTGGTTCAGGCAGTGCACACTTCCCCCACTTTAGGAGTAAATCCAGCCGAGCGATTAATTGAAACACTCAAAGGCGTGCAAAAACGCGGCTACGATGCCGCCTCCCGGTTAATCAATGAGAGTCTTTTTGCAGAACTTAAGCAAATTTCCAAGCAGGGAACTTCCGAGGCTCAACAACTTCAGAATATTGAATACGTTTTGACGAACTGGAAAGAACAAATCCGGAGCAAAGTCATCACGCTTAACCGAAGGAGAACTCCCTTTGTGACGGACGGATTCTCTGCAACTGACCGCCCAGAATCGGCCCGTGCAGAAAACCAAAGCGATTATGATGGTGCCGTTTCTTTTGATGCCACTGCAGACTCCGCCCGAAATGACTTAATCATGGCCTCGAGTGAAATCTCGTCTTATTGGGAGGATTTAGTAATCGAGTATGCGGCCGTCTTTCATCAAGGAAAAGCGGGACTTCAAACTTATTTAACCGTTTCGAATGTCGATGTACCTATCGTTTTACTGAGTACACCAGCGGGTGAACCACTCGACGCCAAACTTAGCCTAAACGGGAAACGCGGAAAGCTCCGCTCAAGCGACCTGGAGTTTGTCGAAAAGAAAAATGCCTCGGTTTGGTTTCAAGAAGACACCCCAGATGCTCGAACTGATCCTGTGCTCCTGCGCCTTGCGCGAATCGTCGAGACGCCAGATCACTTTTGGATTTGGGTATTTTTACCGATTCGGTTGGATTAGGACTTTACGCCTTCCGCTCCGGACAATTTAGAATGCTGGTAGCTATACAAAAAGTAAATCACGAGCCCCACCACCAACCAAATGCCAAACCGCGCCCAATTCGTCCAACCCAACTCGGTCATGAGGTACGCACAACTGGTAAGCCCCAGAAGCGGAATCAGCGAAAAGCTTCGCTTAAAGGTTAGCCAGCAAAGGTAAACGATTCCCAATAAAAAACCGGCCAACGGAATCTTTTCTTTAAAATCACCCTTCGCGCTGAAATAATCCGAAACTCCATCGCCGTTAAACTTAAGCAACAGAATGCCCGCAATCAATACCAACGCAGGAAATAAATACTTCCCATTGATATAGGGCGTGTAAAAGCGACCTGGAACCTTCGGTCGGTGCGGATCAAAGCGGAGTACCCCTGCACAAACCAATACGAAGGCGCAAAGAGTCCCAATGGACGATAAATCCGTCACTTCCGTTAAGTTCATAAACAAGCTGGGAACAGCGACCAACACTCCCGCCACGATCGTCGAAAACCAAGGGGTTTTATATTTAGGGTGAATCGCTGAAAAAATCTTAGGGAGAAGCCCGTCCCGACTCATGACCATCCAAATCCGCGGCTGGCCCAATTGAAAAACCAACAGCACCGTAAACATAGCGATCACTGCACTGACTGCAATGATCCCGGAAATCCAATTTACATTTGCGCCATCTTTTCCGAAAACATACGCCAACGGATCACCTACCGCCAAGTGCTCAGAGTTAACGATTCCGGTCAAAACCAAAGAAACTAAGATGTAAAGAACCGTACAAATCACTAACGAATACACCATCGCACGGGGCAAGTCCCGCTGGGGATTTTTACATTCTTCCGCCGTGGTCGAAATCGCATCAAATCCGATATAGGCAAAAAAAACTGCCGAAACACCCTTCAAAATGCCCGTAACCCCGTGCGGAGCAAATGGGGACCAGTTCGCAGGCTTCACGTAAAATGCGCCCACTGCGATCACCAAAGCTAAAACGATTAACTTCAAGATCACCATGAAGTTTGAAACGCGCTTGGACTCTTGAATACCGATGTACACTACCCAACTGACTAAGATCACGACACCCAGTGCCGGCAAATTCATGACCAGAGGAATGCCCATTAAATGGGGCGCGTTTAACCAGGCGGAATAGGCATCCACTTGCGCTGAAGTCACTAACCCTTTGGCAGTCATGTCCGCCATGGACAAGCCTTTTACGAGATTCTCTTGAACCGCACCGAAGCCCCGCGAGGCCGTTAGCAGGTCCATCGTAAGGTAGCGAGGAATGTGAATGCCATAGCCGTCCAGCAGCGTGGTAAAATAATCGGCCCAAGAAATCGCGACCGCAATGTTTCCAATGGCGTATTCCATCAGTAAATCCCAGCCAATGATCCATGCTAAAAGTTCACCCAGCGAAGCATACGCATACGTGTAGGCCGAGCCAGCCACCGGAATTGCTGAAGCAAATTCGGCGTAACAAAAAGCACTAAAAGCACAGGCAATTGCCGTAAAAATAAATAAAAAGACCACACCAGGCCCGCCTTGGGCGGCTGCCGTTCCGACCGTTGAAAAAATCCCGGCACCAATCACCGCCGCAATTCCCATCGCGGTCAGGTCCCAAACACCGAGCGTTCGCTTCATTCCGGTTTCAACCGCATTCATTTCAGGGTTGTGGGTGGTGTGAGTTTCCGCTTCTTGCAAAATCATGTCGATCGGCTTAGTTCTTCCCAGATTTTTCCAATTCATTTTCTTGACGCAGCTCCCTTGTACAGGCCATCATGATGGGTAGAACTCAAAAAAGCAAGGAGCCCGCACGATGATTTTATTTAGAACGAAGTCTCTAAAACAACTACAAGCCGAGGCCGGAGAAGAAGGCACTCACACCCTAAAAAGAACCCTAGGTTCGGGAACATTACTTGCGTTGGGTGTGGGAGCAATTATCGGAGCTGGAATTTTTGTGAGAACGGCTTCCGCAGCAGGGAACTATGCGGGGCCTGGCGTGATGTGGTCATACGTCATCGCGGCTTTAGGATGTGCCTTCGCAGGACTTTGTTACGTCGAGTTCGCGGCAATGATTCCCATCGCGGGCAGTGCTTACACGTACTCCTACGCCACGATGGGCGAATTGATTGCTTGGGTGATTGGTTGGGACTTAGTGCTTGAATACGCATTGGGTGCAGCTACCGTTGCAATCGCGTGGTCGGAGTATCTGAACAAATTGTGCCAATCGTTTTTAGGCTTTACCATTCCCTATGCTTATTGCCACTCGCCTTTCCAAGCTTCGCTTACAACTGGGGAGCACGGATTGATTAACTTACCGGCAATCTTTATTCTCTCCGTACTGACCTTAGTGCTCATTCGCGGCACCAAAGAGTCGGCGACCCTCAACAACATTATCGTCGCCGTGAAAGTGACGATTGTGATTTTTTTCGTCATCTTAGGTTGGAAGTTTATTAATCCGGTTAACCATGCAGTGATTGTTCCACCGAACGAAGGTGGAGACGCCTTTGGATGGCAGGGGGTTTTCCGAGGCGCGGGAATTGTCTTTTTCGCGTATGTCGGCTTTGACGCCGTCTCGACGGCTGCTCAGGAAGCAAAAGATCCTCAAAAAGGAATGCCCATCGGTATTTTAGGATCATTGGCTTTTTGCACGATCCTTTATATTCTATTTTCTTACGTACTGACGGGTATCGCTAACTATAAAGATTTTAGCAATGTCGGCGCGGGACACGAAGCCGCTGTCGCGTATGCCATTTCAACCTACATGCCCGGCTACAGCTGGTTTAGTAACTTGATTACCATTGCCGTCCTTGCAGGGTTTTCATCCGTAATCTTGGTCATGCTTTTAGGGCAAGCACGGGTTTTTTACTCCATGGCGAACGACGGATTGCTCCCAAAAATGTTTTCGGAAGTTCATCCGCGCTTTAGAACTCCTGCCAAAGCAAATCTTTTGTTATTTGCCTTTGTTTCGATTTTTGCTGCCTTCATTCCCGGCGATATCGTTGGCGAGATGACGAGCATTGGAACTCTTTTCGCGTTTGTCCTCGTTTCCATTGGGATTATTATCATGAGGAAAACCAATCCAAGCGCGGCACGCCCTTTTCGTACTCCCTTTGTACCCGTAGTTCCCCTGTTGGGTGTGGCCGTTTGTTTCTTTATGATTTATCACTTGGGCTGGGAAAACTGGACCCGACTGATTGTGTGGCTTGAACTTGGATTTTTAATCTATTTCGCCTATGGAATTAAAAAATCAAAATTGGGGAATGGAACTTACAATCATAAACTGTCGACGATTGGCTTTGGTGTTTCCCTTGCGTCGTTGGTGGTGACCGCTGTAGTCATCTACCAACTAGGCCTAATGGGCAACTAGGCCTAATGGGCAACTAGGCCTAATGGGCAACTAGGCCTAATGGGCAACTAGGCCTAATGGGCAATTAGACTTAATGGGCTGGAACTTGGCCAAAACTTAACTAAAACTGGAACAAGGCCGCAACTCCAAGGGAGTTGCGGTCGTAATACGGGCTTTGGTAAAAATCAATATTCAAGGAACCGCCCCAATGGGAACGAAACCAATAGCGCACTTGCGCCGTTTCTTCCACGCTCGAAAACTCAGTTTTAAAGTCTCCAGCAGCCACTAACGAGTAGCCTTCGTGTCCCATCTCGAACTTCAAAAAGGCTTCGATTCGGTTTTCAAAAACAAGATTAAGTACCGCGTAAGCTCGACACGTGACTACCGCCCCCGGAAAGCTGTCATTCAATCGAAATCCTCCTTGGAGTGAAAAAAGCTGCGGAAAATAATAAGAAATTTCTGCCAAACCGTAGGCATTTGAATAGGGAGCTTCGTTTGAAATATACCCCACTCCAAAACCCGTGACCCACGATTTTTGCGCGGTCCACTTCCGGTGAATTTCGGTAAAAAGAATCCACCCCGGCAAGACCTTAGCGTTCGTTGCATAAGTCCCACTATAATCTTGATACCAATTTTCGGAATAATTGCGCGTGAGATTTGCACTAAATAACGCCGCAGGTTCCGAAAAATGATTCTTATAATCGGCCTCAAGGATCAGCACATCTTTTTCGCTGGGCTGATCAATATTTCTAAAATTCAGATCATTCCAATCGCTAAAGCCTGAATTTAAAAAGGAATGAACGTACTCTAATTCTGCACGATCGGGCTCCTGGGCCCCTGCTTGCAGCATCCAGCTACCGGAAAAATCAATACCGCCAACCACCAATAAGGCGGCAAATGGGAAACCTAACCGTTTAATTTTCATTTTCGACTTCCTCATATTGAAGCGTAACCGAGGCATCGGAACTCGGCTGGAATTGTAGCTTGTCCCCTTCTTCTCGCACGCTCCCCTGTCCTTCCATGACCCTCAGGTTTCGAACCGTCTCTTTTCTAAATTGCCAAACCATTTCGTGCAAGCCCGGCATGGCTGAAACTTCAAGTCTTCGTTGATGGGGGAGGTCGGTCGGAACAATTTTCCACTGAACTTGCTCGCGTGCGTTTAGGAAATTTGCAATTCTGGTCATCGAGTACCAATTGAATTTACCCGCTTTTTTAAGGGTTTCATTTAACTTTAGCCACTCGAGCATTGGTTTTTGATAAAAGGAGATTCCGGGGGGGTGAAAATAAAAGAGCCTTACGGTTTTTTGATCCGTCACAAATTTGGAAAGTTCAACTAACCAGTCTTGCATTTCAGCCTGTGAAATATGATTTACGCTTGCTTCTTCGAACGAAGTCACTTGTTTAAACGCGGTCACCGGAAATGACCAAAGCTTCTGATCAGTGAGCACATCGTCGCGATAGCTGCGTGTGGGGGCAAGCCCTGTATTCCCAACGAAATAATACGATTGGTACCCGTGCTCTGTTAGCCATTTTGAAATCCATACCGGATGATTCCCGACCGGAGACGAATATTCGAGCACTGGCTTTTCAGTGATTTTTTCGATCCAGTAGCGATTCTCTTCTAAATCCTGAGTCCACTCGGGAGTAGCCTCATCACCGACGTTTTTTCCAAAGTAATCATGAATCCAACCCCCGTGAGCCCCAACCGCATGCCCCTCTGCAACCCACGATCTTACCCACTCCTGCGCAACTGGATTCGAAGGTAAATTAAATCCCAGCCCGTCGCCCGGCGTATGCGCATCAGGTCCTGCGGTCAAGTGAATCGAAAAAGGGCCATGGCGAAAAACTCCAATTTTTTTCATGAGCGCAAGGCCGGGTAAGGCCGCATTCGAATCCACATGAATATTTAAGACCACTCCCCCGACTCCGTCCGGCACACCAAGCAGTGTGGGTAACCCCGCCCATTCCTCCGAAATCCAGCGCAGCAAAGAATGGAGGAAAAGTCCATCCGTGCGCCGTTTCAGAAAACTGAGTGGCAAATTAATCCACATCACTTGCCCTTTTCCGCGTTTTAAAATTCCGGTCACTAAACTCCCATCTGCCGCTTGCAAGAGAACTTTACCTTTAAAAGAAGATACGGGCTCCGTCACCCAATGGGGGTAAGGCGTGTCTAAGGTAGAATAGGTACAGAAGGCCAGGAGTCCATCTTTGGCATTTAAAGATCGCGCGTAACGGCCCGGCGGCATCGCCAGCGCATCCATCCAAGCTTGGGTAGTGAGAATTGCCGTGTTTTTAAACTGCAAGGTGTCGCCCACTCGCTCGAGCAGTTTCGGAAAATGAAAATAAGATTGCAGTGGCAAGGACTCGGTAAAGCGACCATTATAATCCCGCGTTAATGCGTCGCCCGCCAAAACCAGTTTGCCTCCTTTTTCAACGTAATTTTGAAGCAAGGCCAAAAGCAGCGGAGGGGCGGTTGCGGCGACTTCGTCCGGAACAATGATCACCTTTGCGCGTACAGCTTGATCGCGGAATGAATTTAACAGATCCTCGTCGTCCACCGTTGTGAGTGGGATGCCTTCATCCTGAGCAGCGTGCTGCCAAACTTCAGTGGCAACCATTCCTTCTGAGCTCTGAGGAACAAGAAGCATGAAAGGGGAATCTATTTTTTCTGCTTTTCTAAAAGTTTGAAAGAGGGGGTAAACAAGGAGGAGTCCAAAAACAATATAAAATTGAAACTTCTTAACCAAC
>CAIMNF010000401.1 GCA_903842755.1 Oligoflexia bacterium | reverse complement strand
GAGAGTGTCTTCAATATGAACGCGCTTCGTTTCCATTAGTGCTCCGGCGCCTAACCGTATTTCGTATCCTTCATTGCAGCGATAAATATTTCTTCCAAACGCGCGGAGAGTCCCTGGGTGGGTGATTTCTTCACCATTGGATAACCATGTGCCGTTTTTCGTTAGGATGAGGTCTTCGTGAAGCCCAAAAAAACCAGTGTCCAAGGAATCACTCATTTTCCGAAATCGGTCTTCAATTCTTGAGCTAGAGCAATTCGTGAAGCTCTTCGTTTTCCTGCAGCAGTGTTCCGACGGATTTCCGTTTCGGTTTCAGGAGCGAGCGGGGCAATGGGTCTTGGTTTACCATCGGGTCCTACGGCCACAAACGTGAGATAGGAGCTTACGTTGTGAAACCTTTCTCCGGTAATTGGGTTTTCAGATTCGACCCTTACTCCAACCTCCATCGAGGTTTTTCCGGTTGCGTTTACGCAAGCCTTGATTTCTACAAAGTGCCCTAGGCGAATGGGCGCGACAAAGTGGAGCGCGTCGATGGATGCGGTGACAACGTTACAGCGGGCGTATTTTCCAGCGGAAATTGCGCCCGCAATATCAATCCAAGACATGACGGTGCCTCCAAAAATAGTTCCAAGCGCGTTGGTGTGTTGGGGGAGTACGATTTCGGTCATAACGACCATTGAGTCTTTGGGGTGCTTTGATTCCATAACCCTAGTGTAAAAGTAATTCAAAGATTTTGGTTGCAAATTCTTTCGGCCAAAGCGGATAATAGGGGGGAATGGTGTTTCTTGCATGGATTGCGGGAATTAGGTTCTCAAGACCATTCAGCAAAAATGATCACGGAGGAGATAAATGAGCGACAATCAGGGTGGATCCAAGGTTTTACAAGAAGTGGTCCAAATGACCGGATTATCTGAAGAATATTTAGAAAATGAACTTTCGGATTTACTCGGAACCGCCGGAAATAGTGTCAATAATCTGTCTCTCGATCAATTACGATCGGTTCTGCTGAATTACCTAGAGGCACTTAACTCAAGTATAGAGTTGGAGTTAGCGGCAGAGCCCGCTGTCGAAGCGCACATTGAAAAATCTTCCCTATTGACGCAGTCGCAAATAAAACACTAGCGTTAAGACTGTTTTTCACATCAAGGTTCAGGTAAAATAACCGATGAGAGCATTAAACACGGGTTGTTTATTGCGCCCACAGTGTAAACGGCATTGAAGCACGCATTTTAAAAACAGCGGTGAGCGCGGTAGGTATGAGGCCGCCACATCTAAAGTAGAGAGTCAGGAAAGGACACACTAAACCCATGTTTATTCACATCCCAGGACCTAAAGTTCCCTCCAGTTTAGTTCAACCCGATGTTGTCGGTTTTACTCCAGCGCATGCGGCGCAGACGCAAGGTTATATTCCTAATCCTACGGTGATCGAACAAACCGCGCGCGGAGAGCGACAATATGATATCTATTCTCGGCTCCTGATTGATCGAATTATTTTTTTAGGAACCGAAGTCAATGACGTCGTGGCAAATTTGTTAGTCGCCCAATTATTTTTCTTAGAGTCCTCGGATCCAGACAAGGATATTCATTTATATATTAATTCTCCAGGCGGTTCGGTATCCGCAGGGCTTGGCATCTATGACATCATGAACTTTATTCAGTGCGATGTTTCAACATATTGTATTGGACTTGCGGCAAGTATGGGTGCATTTTTACTGTCGGCCGGAGCGAAGGGGAAGCGGTATAGCTTACCTAACAGCCGGATCATGATTCACCAGCCACTGGGCGGCGCTCGGGGGCAGGCTTCGGATATTGAAATTCAAGCAAAAGAAATTCTCTATTTGAAATCACGATTGAATGAAATGTTGGCAAAGCATACGGGAAAAGATATTGCCACGATCGAGCGCGATACGGATCGTGATAATTATTTGTCGGGTGCGGATGCAGTGGCCTATGGACTGATTGATAAAGTTGTTGAAAAGCGAGGTGCATAATTTATGGACAGCAAACGCTACGGTGACAGTTTTGGAAATTTAACGTGTTCGTTTTGTGGAAAAAGCCAAAGAGAAGTTAAAAAACTCATTGCAGGTCCGAGTGTCTATATTTGCGATGAATGTATTGATCTCTGTAACGATATTATTCGTGAAGAAGGCAATAAAGCGGGTATTACTCCCGGGGGAGCGAATCCTACTGCAAATTTACCGAAGCCTGCTGAAATTAAAAGCTTCCTGGATGATTACGTGATTGGTCAAGAGCGCGCAAAACGCATCTTGTCGGTTGCGGTTTATAACCATTACAAACGAATTCAACATCAGGGGGCGATTAAAAAAGGGGACAAAAACGCAGTAGAGCTTACCAAGTCCAATATTCTTTTGATTGGTCCTACCGGTTCTGGAAAGACGCTGTTGGCTGAATCGCTTGCGCGGATTTTGAACGTTCCTTTCGCCATTGCCGATGCGACCACTTTAACGGAAGCGGGCTACGTGGGTGAAGATGTAGAAAATATCATTCTGACTCTACTTCAAAATGCAGATAACAATGTCGAGCGGGCTCAGCGCGGGATTGTCTATGTGGATGAAATCGATAAAATCTCACGCAAAAGTGAAAATCCTTCCATTACTCGCGATGTCAGTGGAGAAGGTGTGCAGCAGGCGCTTCTGAAGCTGATGGAAGGGACTATCGCGAATATTCCACCAAAGGGTGGCCGAAAACATCCGCAACAAGAGTTTATCCAAGTAGACACGCGCAATATTTTATTCATTGTGGGTGGGGCCTTTGTTGGCTTGGATAAAGTGGTTTCCCATCGCAAAGGAAAGCGGTCGCTTGGAATTAATGCGAACATAACGGCGAAAGAAGACTCTACTCTTTCAAAATTATTTTCTATGGTTGAACCTTCGGATTTGGTGAAATTCGGAATGATCCCTGAATTTATTGGTCGCGTTCCTGTGATTGCAACCCTTGAGGAGCTGGACGAGGCTACGTTAGTGAACATCTTAACCCAGCCAAAGAACGCACTCACCAAACAGTACGCAAAGTTGCTTGAGTACGACGGGGTCGGTTTAGAATTTGAGCCCGAAGCATTGACGGCGATTGCAAAAGAGGCCATCAAACGAGCAACAGGGGCGCGAGGATTGCGCGCGATCATCGAACAAACGATGTTGGACGTGATGTATGAACTTCCCAATGACAAAACGATTGGAAAGTGTGTGGTCACGAAAGATACCATCACGAAAGGCGAGCGACCATTGCTTTTGCCCGCTGAGAAAAAAGTTGAGTCCGCGTAATTTTATTATATTAAATTTATTTATTAATTGATTTGATTAGGCGCATATCCGAACGTTGAGTCCGAAAGATGGACTTGAAAAATAAGAGCGATGCGTGAGTCAAAACTACGCCGCAAAAAAAGTGAGAAATCCTGTCGCTTCTACTATCCAAAGACACCCAAAATGTGTTGAACTAGGGATGAGGCTAACAGCCAAGAAGGAGTCTTCTCATGAGCAAAATCAAGACAGAAAAACTAACGGTACCGGTTCTTCCTTTACGTGAAGTCATCGTGTTTCCCCATATGGTCGTTCCGCTTTTTGTGGGGCGAGAGAAATCGATTCATGCTCTGGAAGAATGTGTTGAAAAGAAAAAAGAATTATTTTTAGTGGCGCAAAAACAAGCCACTACGGTTAACCCAGGCGACAAAGATGTGTTTGCAATTGGAACGCTGGGAACAATCCTTCAAATTCTAAGGCTGCCAGACAATACCGTAAAAGTTTTGATCGAGGGAAAACGGCGTGCCCGCATGATTAAATTCATGGATGGCGAGCAAATGATCGAAGCCGACGTAGAAGTGGTTTCGGAAGGTTCGGATAAAAACATTGAAACGGAAGCCCTTGTTCGTTCATTAAAAGCCACGTTTGAAAATTATGTAAAACTGAACAAACGTATTCCGCCTGAAATGTTAATGAGTGTTAATGGGATCGAAGATCCATCTCGCTTAGGCGACGTGATTGTGGCCCATTTGAATTTACGTTTCGAAGATAAACAAGCGGTTCTTGAAATCATCGACTCTGCGAAGCGCTTAGAAAAATTGCTTGAGCTAATGCAAGGTGAAATTGAGATTCTTCAAGTGGAGCGCCGCATTCGGACACGAGTGAAGAAGCAGATGGAGAAATCCCAAAAAGAATATTATTTGAACGAGCAAATGCAGGCCATCCAAAAAGAGCTTGGCGAAAAGGACGAATTCAAAGCCGAGATCATGGCCATTGAAAAGCAGATTAAGTCCAAGGCCATGAGTAAAGAAGCGAAAGAAAAGGCCGTCAAAGAAGTAAAGAAATTGAAAATGATGTCCCCGATGTCGGCAGAAGCAACGGTGGTGCGGAATTATATCGACTGGTTGATTTCGCTTCCGTGGGGTGAATACACGGAAGACCGTAACGACGTGCAAGTCGCAGAGGATATTTTGAATGAAGATCATTATGGTCTAGAAGATGTAAAAGAGCGTCTCCTGGAGTACCTTGCGGTCCGACAATTGACTGAAAATTCAAAGGGCCAGATTATTTGTTTTCTTGGGCCTCCGGGCGTAGGTAAAACGTCTCTTGCGCGTTCCATTGCTCGCGCCTTGAATAAGAAATTTGTTCGAGCTTCCTTAGGCGGAGTAAGAGATGAAGCTGAAATTCGCGGGCATCGTCGCACTTATGTGGGTGCCCTACCGGGTAAGATTGTTCAGTCACTCAAGAAAGCAGGCTCTTCTAATCCTGTCTTTTTGTTAGATGAAGTAGATAAAATGAGCATGGATTTTAGAGGCGATCCTTCGTCCGCATTATTGGAAGTTCTCGATCCGGAGCAAAATGTGAACTTTGGGGACCATTATCTGGAAGTGGATTATGATCTTTCCAAAGTGATGTTCGTCCTGACCGCGAATTCACTCAGTGGAGTACCTAGACCACTATTAGACCGGATGGAAGTCATCACCATCTCTGGTTATACCGAGATCGAAAAATACAATATTGTGTTAAAATATCTGCTTCCGAAGCAAATGGAGCAGCACGGGCTGAAGTCTTCGGATATTGCGATTGATGACGATGCGGTTCGGAACATTGTTCGGCTCTACACGCGTGAATCAGGCGTTCGTAATTTAGAGCGCTTAATGGCAACGGTGTGCAGAAAAGTGGCTAAAAAATTAGTAGATTCGCGATTTGAGGCGGCAAAGAATCCGAAGAAAGCTGCCGATAAAACTGGCGTGATCCGGGTTAAGTTTGATGATCTAGAGGAATTACTCGGACCACCACGGTATTTGCCGAATCGACTCGAAAATCAAAATGAAATTGGGTTGACGAATGGGCTTGCGTATACAGAAGTAGGCGGCGAGATGCTGCAAATTGAAGTATCCGTGGTCCCAGGGAAAGGTGCGGTAAAAATTACGGGTAAATTAGGGGACGTCATGCAAGAGTCGGCCACGACTGCAATGAGCTACGTACGCTCGCGGGCGGAGGCCTTAGGGCTTAGTCCTGATTTTTATCAGAACATTGATATTCACCTTCACGTACCCGAAGGTGCGGTACCAAAAGATGGTCCTTCGGCCGGGATTACAATGACCACAGCCATTACTTCAGCGTTGACGAAAATTCCTGTAAAGCGTGATGTCGCAATGACCGGTGAAGTGACCCTTCGTGGACGCGTTTTACCCATTGGCGGTTTGAAGGAAAAACTTCTTGCGGCAAAGATCTCTGAAATCAAGACCGTGATCATCCCTAAAGACAATGTGGCTGACTTGAAAAAGATTTCTGCGGACATTAAAGAGGGAATGAAGATTATTCCGGTAGATCACGTGGATCAAGTTTTGCGGATTGCGCTTGAGTTAGAAAAGCCAGAGGAGTTTTTGGCAAAGGCCGGATCGATCGGAGAAATTCCGTCGGCAATTTTAGAAAAGACGGTCAAGGCTGATAAAAGATCCACTGCGGTAAAGCACTGAGACCGCTATCTGAAGAATAATACAAAATAAAAAACAGCGGGCAGTCCTTGAATAAGGGCTGCCCGCTTTAGTTTTGGGTTTCTTGTCCAAAGAACAAGAGCTGCAGCCATGATGCTTGCCATTCCAAAATGAACTAAAGTGGCCTGGTGAAAAACCAACCCAGCAGTAATTTGAAGGGCTATAAATAGGTTATAAAACCCCTGATTGTAAGCGAGATCACGGGTAAGGATCGCTTGTTCCTCAGTAAGTTTGAAGATACGGCGGGTTTTGTTTGATTGCCAAAGGATCGATTCTAAAACAAAAATATAAACGTGAATGAGGGCACTCATCGCCGCTAAGGCGCCCTGAGAAAAATTCACCTGCGGCGTCCAAAAAGACGAAGTAAACGCATAAATAAATTAATAAAATCAAGGTACAAACTTAAAGCGCCAATGATCGCGGCTTTTTTGCCGTACTCTGATCCGTCTGAACCAGTCTGATAGAGGCCTTTTATTTTTTGAGTGTCATAGGCGGTTAACCCGGCAAAAACAAGAACTCCGAGAACATTAAATACGGTTGAATTTGCGGCTTCCGAAAAGAGCGGAAAAAACCACCCGAGTGCGATCACGCCTACAATTCCAAAGAGGGCCATCGTGCAAAAAGCACCAAGGGGACTTAAGTCTTTCTTGGTGACTAGTCCTGTAATGCTTAACCCTGCAAACGCAATGCCTGTAATCAAAAATACCGACAGGATTGATGCCCCCGTATACATCGCAAAAATAACGGACGAGGTTAAACCCATCAGCGCAGCAAAAATAAAAAAACTCACCCCCGCCACTCCGGCCGAGATTCGATGAATGGCGGCGGTTAAGAAAATGACCGAGCCAAATTGCAATCCAATAATCGTCCAAAGAATTGCTGAACTTTGAAAAATGGTCGCCAAAAGGTCCGGGCTTTGTGAAACTTGCCACGCGATGAGGCCACTCATTAAAATACCGAGGCTCATCCAGCCGTACACCTTGCTCATAAAGCGATTCAATTCAGAGGGGATACTTTGGGAAATGGTCGTGGGAGTTGTTTTTTCCATAGACACGACTTTTATCATGGGTAGGCATTAAAGTCTCAAAAAAATTGTTCCAATCCGTGATTCTATCGAAAAGTAACGGGCCTTAGGCGTTATTCTTTGCTTCCTTTAACCTGGCGTAAGTCAATAAACGGCGTCGCGCCTCCCGCAACCTGCGGAAGTACCCCGTTCCATTTATCAATGGCTTTGCTTTGTACAAGATTTGCACTAAGGGTGGATTGGAGTAGTCGATTTGCCTCTGCTTGCGCCTTTGCTC
The DNA here is from genome assembly GCA_903842755.1 of Oligoflexia bacterium. Taxonomy (GTDB): domain Bacteria; phylum Bdellovibrionota; class UBA1018; order UBA1018; family CAIMNF01; genus CAIMNF01. The sequence continues at coordinate 34 of CAIMNF010000401.1, read as the reverse complement.
GAACTAATATGGCTTGTGCTTCGCCTTGGGCTTT
>CAIMNF010000400.1 GCA_903842755.1 Oligoflexia bacterium | reverse complement strand
GGTCGCGAAAGCGGATGAAGTTAGTCCTATTCCTAAGCCTAAGATTCCACCGAGTCGTGTAAAAGACATAAAATTAAAAATCATCGTTTTGCAAATCAAGATGGTGCCTCCTGGTTGATCGCCCCAACAGTGAGGTCGACGCCCACTGCTAGAGCAATTTTTAAGCCATCATTGAATATCAATGATAAACACAATAAGCAACCGTAATCATTAATTTTTAGTCATTGTGAGCCTGAAATTGGTTTAAGGCCCGGGGTCATAATGCGCCCAACCATTGGTTCCACATTGGGCTCACCTAGAGCCACTACCCAGCAGGTCACTAGGAAAACTAATAAACACCCATTTAATTGATGAAGCGAAGCGAGGACGAGCGGCACCTGAAAAACAAGTGTAGCCACACCTAAACAAAATTGTAGAAAAAGTCCACCTAAGAACCAAACCCCAACCCTACTCTGAGAAGATCGCGGCAAAACCCTTTGCAAATAAACCGCGGTCCCCACCGACCAGAAGACCAATAGTACGGCTAGCCAGCGATGAATGAACTGAACGGTCACTGGATTACTCACCCAGTTTAAACTCACAGGGGTTAGCGAAAACAGAGTGCTGGGAATCCAATCGGCATTCATCTTAGGAAATGTATTAAAGGCAAACCCACCTTTAAGACCCGCTAAAAACGCACCATAAGTTAACTGAAGCCCCAACAAGAGTACGACTCCAAAAACCGGCCAACGTCGGCGTCTCAGGACCGAAAAAGATTGAATATTCTGATTTGCGCTTACGCCCGCATTCAAATAATGACTCTTGTTGGCCCACTGAAGAAACAAACGTGTCCAATAGGCCAAAATAAATAGAGCTAAAAGCAAATGCGCCGCCAAGCGTAAATGACTCACATAAACCAATTCCGACAAACCGCTTTTTACCATAAACCACCCCAAAAAGCCCTGCATACCTCCCAACGCTAAGCCCAACGCAACTTTTTTGATTAGATCTCGGTCCAGTTGCTTTCGCGCAATCAAAATTGCTCCTGGAACTAAAATCACAAGGCCAATCAAACGCCCAACTAAGCGATGCAAATATTCCCAAAAAAAGATGAACTTAAAATCGTTCAAAGCCATCTGCGAGTTGAGAATTTTAAACTGGGGAATGTGTTGATACTTTAGAAAAGCCGCCTGCCACGCTTCTTCATTCAGCGGAGGAATCGCTCCCATAATCGGATTCCACTCCGTAATCGACAAACCGGAACCGGTCAGCCGCGTAATCCCTCCAATGCACACCATGCCTACGATCAGAGCGATGATCGAGGCAAGCCAAATCCCTACCGAATCAAATCTTAATTTCATGCGCCTCATTTTACATTAATGAGGAAGGACTGCAATTGCTACTGCTGCTTTCCGGCTACTTTTCGATTTTTTTGGGGTTGAGACTGCTCAATCGCTTTCACTTCAAAAAAATCTTTCAATGCATAAAAAATTGAATTTTTTTCGTGATTTTGTTTTGCAGTTTCTCCAAAATCGCACCCCACAGAAAACGAGACTACTTTATAAAGCTTCCGATCGACCCATACTTTTGCTTTCAGTGTGTAATTTTGATCCGCCACGCGCGCTAATCCAAACTGATCCTGAACTAAATTTGCTATCAGGGAGCCACTGTTTGAATCGAAAACCACTTCATGGTAGACCAAGCTTCGCGGTTTGATGACAAAACAAGAATCGGGTTGCTTCCCCGCATGGGCGACCAATTCTACGGGCCGAGAAAAGATCCCTTCAGAACTTTCTTTGACTTGAATGGGCTTGTGATTTTCGGCAACGTACACTAAATCGGAGTCCCGATCCATCTGCAAGCTTTGTCGAACGATGAGTTCAAAGGATTCGCCACGGGCGGAACTAAAGGGAATCCAACATCCCCCGATGCTCATGATCAATAAACCCCTGGCTAAAATTTTGGTCATTCT
>CAIMNF010000399.1 GCA_903842755.1 Oligoflexia bacterium | reverse complement strand
GCACCTCCTGTCGTGCAGCTCACTCGAGGGGCAAGCGAAAATCTGGATATCCAAGGCCAAAAGAGACTACTTGGACGCTTTGCCCTTTCCCCGGAATTAAAAAATTACACCCTCATCCTTAATTCGAACGAACCATTGGGCACTGCTACCCGCCTTTTACAGACAGAAAAAATTCAATACGCGGCTGATGGAAACTCCACTTTAACATCCGAAGAGACCGAATTTCCGCTAAAAAGCAAAGTTTCTGCCGTCCTTAGCTCGGATCTTTCGACCGTGGAACTTTGGATTCAGGCCGAAGACGAGGAAGCAGAGTACATTCTGACGGCCCACCGTGACCCCATCCATCCCCCTTTAAGCTCGGGCCATTCTTTTTGTGACACTTTTCATTTGACCCCGACTCCAGGCCCAAGCCTTATCCCACAAGAGGAACAAGACATTCATTGCAATGTAACGGACGGCACTTGCACCCAAGCTACTCCAGTGTATTTTAACTTTCAAAATACGATTAAGATGATGGATGGTTGTAAAAATGCCCGATGCACGCATTGGACCATTCCCCCCAACACCACTCAAACTGCCTTTCTGGGTTTACGCGTAAAATTAAAGGCCGGACAAAATGCGCTCAAGATGATTCCGAAAGACGCATTTCGCTCTGCAAACTTAAGCGCCATTCACCAATCCATACAAATAAATCCGGAGTCACTCGACTTTATTTTCCCGCAATAAGGCGAGCAGCCTCATACGGTGACATTTTTTTTTCCTGCAATTGCATTAGCACTTCGTTACCCGACTGAGTCTTCAAGGCTAAATCCAACGAGCGGAGGAGTTCTTCTGTAAGAATATCGAGGAGCTCCTCCTTCAAAAAAGACTTTTCCTTTTCTTTTCGTTTCCCGGAGGAAATTAAATAATTCTGATGTTTTTGAATTTCTTTCACCAATGGATCAATTCCCACGTCCTTTACCGCTTCGGTTTTGCATACAGGAATCATCCACGTACTTGCATCGTGGGCACCCAATCCTACCATTTGGGTGAGTTCTCGCACTAACTTGTCTGCCTCGGGTCGATCGCTCTTATTCACCACAAAAACATCTGCAATTTCCATTAGCCCAGCCTTCATCACCTGGATAGAGTCCCCACTCTCGGGAACTAAAGCCACGACTACGGAATGGGCCAGCTTTAAAATTTCGAGTTCTGTTTGTCCAACGCCCGCAGTTTCTACTAAAATCACGTCAAATTTTGCAGCATCTAGCGCAAACACGACCTCTTTTGTGGAGTGCGACAGCCCGCCGTGATGGCCCCTCGTTCCTAAACTTCGAATATAAACGCCCGCATCACCCGCATGCTGCTGCATCCTAATCCGATCGCCTAAAATTGCTCCGCCAGAAAATGGGCTCGAAGGGTCGATCGCCACCACTGCAACGGCGGAGCCTTGGGCTCTTAAATTAAAAATCATCCGATCGACCAAAGTGGACTTCCCTGCTCCCGGGGGACCCGTAATTCCCCAAATTTGAGCCTTTCCGGTGTGAGGATAAAGCAACTCGACTAAACTTTGGGTTTCTAAATTTCTTCGCTCGATCTTGGAGATAATTCTTGCCAGGGCGACCCGATCGCCCGCAAGCATAAGGTCCACTAATTCGGGTAGCTTCGTAGGTAAAATCACCCCTTCATTACAACTCGGAAACGGGCGCGGCGCAACCCTGGTCGGTAGAATTAAAGTAATTTTCTAAAAATTGCTCTTTGCCTACACCACTTTCACACCAACGTTTTACCCAATCAAGTTCTCGTTCTCGCTGAGGCCGGCCCTGAATCATCCACTCTAATCGTTTAAAATCATCCTCGTGCCATAACACCAAACCTTCGGCAGGCTGCCCGGTCCGAGTTGCTCGTCCCAGGGCTTGCGACAAGGAAAGCAACGTAAATGGGGGGTCAAATAGAATGCAATAGCGGAGCTGGGCCAAATCCATCCCCATCCCAAAAGCCGAGGTCGCAATAATGATTCCCCGATTTTCCTTTTTAAACTGCGCCTCAAGTACTCCGCGTTCTTCAGGGCTCATCCCGGCGTGATAAATCCAAAATGGAATTTTCCACTGCTTCAAAAAAACCCCCAGCCGCTCGGACATCTTGCGAGTCGCGCTAAAGATAATTCCTAGACGGTCCTGTCTGGGGTTCACGTAATCATAAACTGCCGAAATCCGTTCCGAGATGAAAACACGTTCCGACTGAATCGTTAACTGCGAAGGGACTAAATAACGGCCCAGTTCTTTGATCGGAAAACCAAGCTCCCGTTTCAATTCAATTCTCGCTTGCGGTGGAAAAGTCGCAGTACACCAAAAGCTGTTCCGGATTGACCACTCTCTCGCCACTGTAAACAAAAACTTATATTCTGGCCTAAAGCCCTCGCCCCATTCCCAAATGCAATGCGCCTCATCCACAATCAAAAAATTGGGGTCCCAGGCTTTGATCCGTTGGTCATATTTTAACATTTCTGGGCTTGTAACCAAGACTCCAGGGCCGGAAGGCGGACGCTCCTGACTCCCTCCTCTTACCTCAAAAGCCGACCCCGCGAATTTAAGTTTTAACTGCTCCACGTGTTGGCGGGTCAGGGCATTCAACGGAGAGATTAATAAAGCGCGCAACTGGGGGTTTCGATATAAAAACTCCTGGAAAATAGCGCTTTTTCCACTCCCCGTGGGAGCCATTAAAATCAAGTGTTTGGCGGACTCTAGGGCCTGAAGCGCTTCGAGTTGAAACGGGCGCAATGCAAAGGAACTCATTCCTCATTTCTGTGCATGTTTTATTCCAACTTTGTTCTTAAATAAACGACTCCACCGACTAAACCTAACGCAACCTGAAGGAACACGAGCCAGCTAAAAACTTCAGCACCTTGTGAAGACCCCACCAACTTAAAAAGATAATAAAACGCAGCATGCCCGGTTCCCACTCCAGCGGGCAGCACCGGAATTGCCGTAGCCAAGACCCCGATGGGCGCCACTACCGATAATCCGATAAACGGGAGCGGCTGCGCGGACAACGTATTCGCGAGTAAAAAAACAATCGTCACCAATAAAAAATGAATGAGCACAGACATCATCAAAGACCGCATGACCTCGGAAGCGTGGTGTCGGTAATGCATGACTCCCACATAGACGCGTTCCATGGAGCCTAGCTTTGAATTCCAGTGAGTTAATTTTTTAAAAAAATGAAGTACAGGGTCCCTGCGATGGGAAAGGAAAAGGTACGCAAAAAAAAGAAACACACCAAAACCCATCCCATAAACCGAAAAGAGCAAAAAATGGGGGAGTGAGCCGCCCCAATCCACACTCTGGCTGACCGCTGCGGAGACCGTACCGACAATCACCAGCGCAGAAAGTCCAATGACCCGGTCAAAAAGGATACTGCCCAATAATGAAGAGCGTTTTTCTTTAAATTTTGCAGAAACGTACACGGCTTTAACCACATCTCCACTGACTGCGCCCGGGAGCGCTATATTAAAGAAATTTCCGATAAAACTGTAGGTAAGGGTATCTTTAAAGCGAAGGTCTACGCCATGGCATTTTAATAAAAATCGCCAGCGCACGGTGGAAAATACCAAATTGAGGCACATGAGCAAACACTCAAGAGCAAGGACTGTGGGAGATTGGATTACCTTTCTTCCACTCTCTGCCGTCACTAAGCCCTTTCTAAATAAGAGCCAAAAAATGAATACGACCAAAAGAAATTTTAAGGCTAATTTTACTTTGGATTTAAAATCCACTTTATTTTCTGGCGTATTTGGCATCATCTTTTGTGTTCCTGCGCGAGCGCAAAAAAATTGTTAAATAATTGAAGAGGGACCTTTTCATCGTACAGTGCCTGGCCTTTTCCAGGATTTAAAATCCAGTCCTTCTGAATACCCTTTTTTAATTTCTCCGACAACGAACGCTCCGCCTCTTCCACAAAATATTCAGGGTGAAATTGAACTCCAAAGTAAGGCCGATCCACACCCTCAAAACCTTGAATCAAACAACGCTCACTTGAAGCAATATGCTTGGATCGAGGCGGTAGCTCTGAAACTTCTTCATAATGGGATTCGTAGGTATAAAATCCATCCGTCAACCCCGTCCACAGAACAGAGCGAGCTTCAAAATTAATTTTCACCCACCCAAGTTCCGGATGTTCAGACTTTCTTAACTGCGGCACTTTTCCATACATTTTGTTAAGACACCGGGCAAGCGTTTGATGGCCATAGCAAATGCCAAGCAACGGGGTCCCTTTTTGGATTTGTTCGGTGACCCACTGATCGTAAGGCGCGATCCATGGCTCCTGCTCTTCCAAGCAGGACGTAATTGAACCGGACAGTACCACCGCATCGAAGCCTTCCCGCTGAGGAAGATCCGCATGTGGGGGCCTACGCACGATCACTTCGGTGCCCGGTGGAGTTGTTTTTAAGACCCAATGAACAAGATTCGAACTTCCGAAACTGGGAGGTTCCCTATTATTGTCGAATATTAAAACGCGAAGTGGCGCTATTTCCATTCCGCTACCTTACTTTATAATTTTTAAATTCAAAAGCACGATAGCCCGTAAAACGCTCTAACGTATCTAAGACTACTTTTTTAAAATCCGTTAGGGTAAATACAAACGGCGACGACTTTAAATCCCAGGTCCACCCCTTCGATTGAATTCTATTTTTCATGACTTGAGGGTGAGTCCCCTGATATTCCCTCAATCCCCAAAAACGCTTGTACTTAAAGTTCTGCCCGGTATGAGGTAACCCCGTCTGATCGACCGGATCACCGTGATAAAGCTGGTCCATAAATACGGTCTTTTCCTTCATTGCTTGGGGGGTTCGCACCCAACCATAGTGAAAAACTCTCGCGGGGGACAAAACGGCGGTCAATTTTTCGGTGAGTGCTCCGGCCGCATTGGGTTTTCGAAAACTTTGCGCATCTCCCACACTTCGGGCCCCACAAAGTCGGTCAATGATCCTAATTTCACGCCGATAAGAAGAGCGCGTCTTCTGAATCACATTATAAGACCCATAAAAATGTTGGTATTCGAAAACGACCGCTTCGCATTTCTTCGTCATTGCAGAATGAATACTTTGCCGAATGACGCCATCATCGTCTTCGTGTAGAACTTCATCGGCCTGCAAATAAAAACACCAACGATGCGTACAGTGATCTAAAATCAAATTGGTTTGTTCCGAAAGGATGAGTCCCGATTTTTTCTTCTGAAGATCATCTACTGGCCAATGGGTTTCGATAATTTTGACTTTTCCTTGACCTTCTTGTTGAGCAAAACCTCGGGCTACGTCTAACGTGGAATCCTCGCTTACCCCCACATTGATCACCAATTCATCTACTAAGGGAAGTAAAGAACGCCACGACTCTAAAAAGGGGTATTCAAATTTGATCCCGTTTCGAACCAAGCTAAATCCCGATATTTTTTCCATATTCCCGATATACTCGCATGACTTGATCATGCACGCTGTCTGCTGAAATTTGAGTCATGCATTGATGCGCTTCTGCGACACACTCCACTAAACCGCACCAGGGCGGTGAACCAGGCTCGTTTCCAATCCGACAAGGAAGATGGTCAACGAATAATCGAGGGTGACGATCTAATGGATACGGGTGCCACTCTAATGGGTGCTCTGGCCCAAATACAGTAACCGTTGGAATTCCTACTGCTGTGGCCAGGTGCCGAGGACCGGAATCATTTCCCAATAAAACATTTAATTGCGAAAGTCGAGCCGCAAGAACTCGAACATTTGCTGCTGGCATGGTCTGAATATTGGCCCTGCATTCCGGCGATTGCGGAATCGACTTAAAAAACTCCTCGCTTAATTTTTCTTCGCCGGGGCCACTAATCACTAATACGCTCCCCGAAGTTTCCCTTAACCACTTTTGAGCGACATCCGCAAAGCGGTGAAGTGGCCAAATTTTCGTCGGTCGACTTGCGCCAAGAGCAATCCCGAGGAACGGCCTTTTCAGGCCCCAAGCGCTGATCTCCTCTTTTGCAAAGTCTTTTTCGGATTGCTTGAGGAAGATTTCCGGCATCACTCCGGCTGGGACTTCAAGCCCTAAACCGCGGACGGTATCCAAATCGCGTTCCACTACGGGCTTCATTTGACCTTTTCCCGGAATAACCACCGTGGAATACACATTTTTTGCCTTGAAACTATGAAAATGGACCGACCGTGTTTTTGCACCAGAAGAGAGTGCAATCATGGCCGACGAAGGTGAAGCATGAAATGCACAAACTAAGTCGTACTTTTCGCTTCTTAGCTTAAATGCTAATCGCGTAATTGCTTTGGTCCTAGCGGTCCGATCATGATGCCAGGTTACAGGCCAAAGCTGAGTCACCCCTGGGAACCCCTCGAGTAACCATACCCAGGGCTCCGTTGCTGCGACATGAATCTGGGCCATTGGATAATGGCGATGGAGTTCCTTCAATGCAGCCGTCAATAAAACGGTATCCCCCATGGCACGAAATTTAGTCACTAGAATTCGTTTAGGGTTTAGAATCATTTACAGAGCTTATTCTAGTTCCCGCTCGCCTTCAACTTTACTCTTCAGGCTTGAATAAAATTTGTTGTGGATTAGAATCATAGAATGACCGAAACCATGCTTCTTAAACTCGAACCCGTCATTCAAGAATTTACGACGGGGAATTATTACCGCGAGGTCTTCCAAGCAAAACAAGAGTTTTTTGAACGCGCGGGAATTATCTACGAAGACGACCCCGAATTTGAGCAACGAATGAATCTTTTCATGGATTGGTATTTACTAGATCGCGATTTGCCCGGCATCGACCTTCCGCCTATTCGTTATTATTCGAGGCTGCACGATCAAGAGCTCAGCCCAGAAGACAAACAAACTTATCAAGAGCTCAGTAGCTCCGTTCACTCTCTTTTTTTATTAAAGCGGTTTACGTTGTTTGGAAAAAAGCTTTTAATCCAAGACCTCTTTTCTCGAAAAAAATACGTTGTAGTGGATCGAAAACTCAACCAAGCCTTTTCAACCGGGGACCTTTTTGAAGGAAGAATCTTTCTTCATCAGGGAAAATGGTATTTTTCTCAAGGATTTTGTTTTCATCCGGTTGAAATGCGTCCTTTCATCTTAAAAGAAGTGAAGAAAATTCGCTTTCAGGATTCATCACGCCATTTAAAATTAATTCTTCAGCTCGCTCAAATGAAACTCAAGCACCAGCGGTTTTCTCATATCGATGTAAAACATATTTATAATTTTGATTCCAAATTTTAACGATTGAACTTAGCGTGAGAACGCTCTCATTTTTTCAATAAATTCTTCAAACAAATAACTGGAATCATGAGGCCCAGGCGAACTTTCAGGATGATATTGTACCGAGAACGCATTCAAGCTTGGAATCGCGATTCCCTCTACACAATTGTCATTTAAATTTTTATGGGTAACGATCGCCTCTAAAGGCAACGAAAGTTCGTTCACGGCAAATCCATGATTGTGCGAGCTAATTTCCACCAAGCCTTTCTCGAAACTCTTGACCGGCTGATTGCCCCCTCGGTGACCAAATTTAAGCTTATATGTTTTTGCACCCATCGCCATGGCCAAAATTTGATGTCCCATGCAGACGCCAAAAATGGGCAATTTTCCAAGCAGATTCTTTACGTTTTTAACCGCATAAGTTGCAAGCGCAGGATCGCCTGGACCATTCGATAAAAATACGCCGTTTGGCTTTTCCGCTAAAACTTTTTCCGATGGGTAATCGGCGGGGACAATCAGCACATCGCAGCCCCTTTGATTGAGTTCTCGGACCAACTGCTGTTTAATCCCGTAATCATACGCGACTACTTTAAAGGAAGCGACCCCGCCGTTCGTAGCTTTAGCCCAATAAGGTTCCTGGGTGGTGACCCGCATAATCCAGTCAATTCCATCGTATTTCTGATCATGGTTTTTTTCGAGTCGAGACTTTTTCCAATCCGCGAGAGCTGATTCGTCGCGCTCGGGAAGAATCATTCCAGTAGCAACCCCTTTGTCCCGTAAATAAAGAGTCAATGCGCGCGTGTCTAACGAATGAATTCCGACCACCCCATTCTTGATTAAAAAATCATTAAGCGTCATCGTCGATCGATAATTAGAGGGGCGTGGCGTATAATTTGCGATGATCATTGCGTGAGCAGAGATCTTTTTACTTTCAAGATCTTCAACGTTTGCTCCCGTGTTTCCGATTTGGGCTGAGGTAAAGCAGATCATTTGTCCTGCATAGGATGGGTCAGTCAGGATCTCTTGATAACCACTCATCGAGGTATTAAAAACG
>CAIMNF010000398.1 GCA_903842755.1 Oligoflexia bacterium | reverse complement strand
GTCTTTAAAGTCGATGTCGGCCATACGGGTATTTTACCTTATTTTTTAGAAGCTAAATTAATATTTTGTGATTTTTTATCCATTTTTTGTTCTAAACGGTTCGTTGGAAGGAACGCATCAGTTTTAATAGCTTTACCCATATTCGCCTTAACAATGATGGAAATATTATTGATTCACTTTTTCGCTCAAGTTTCAGGTTTCTTTCAATCAATTCTGGATGCGTGAGAGGAAAATTAATTGAGTAAGCGACTCGTGCAGATAAAACGTGATCGGAGTCAATCGTGTGAGTAGCATTGAGATCGAATCCAATATTTGTAATTAAATTTTTGGTTGGGCAGATCGTTAGCCCCTGATTCATCCATATGGAATAAGCCCACTGATAATCCCAAGTTTGAAGTTTACCTAATTTGACTAAAGTTAATCCATTTTTATACGCTTTCCAAACCCTGTTTCTAAAACCTAACTGCCGCTTAAGTATTTTGCTAGTTTCGGGCCAACCATTTATTTCAATGTCGTATCTTGCCCACGCTCGCCTCCAAGTCGCCCAGCCCCAAATGTGCATGTGGACAGTAAAATAATAAGATTCGACAAAAGGCCCATCCAAAAAGCAATCTCCAGAAATCATCATCACTTTTTTATTATCCTTGTACTTCTGTAATAGTTTCGCGCAAAAATTAAAAAAAGACAGGTCTGGAATGCAGTCATCTTCCAAAATAATTCCTGCTTCGACCTGCGAAAAAAACCAGGTTATTGCGCTACTAGGGCCAATTTTACATCCGACATTTTGATCCCTAAATAAGCGATGGACCTGACAAGGCCAATTAATCTGCGAATCAATGACTTCTCGTACTTTCATTACATTTAAAAGGTCGCTAGGCTCGTTCGTTCTTGGCCCATCGCAAGCCACATAAATTGCTTTAGGTTCGAACTGACGGAGGGTTTCAATAAGTTGAAAAGTCTGCTCAGGTCGATTGAACGTAATCAGAAGTACGGGTGTATCTTGGGGACTCATGCCTTTTGATAACATTTTCACTTAATTTTGGGATTAGTAATTTACTACACATTCACAATAAGCTAACCTATTTCAATGATTTCATGCGTTTGCAAGATCTATCTTCCTTTACTAATTTTGAATTTAGGCCAAAATGTTAAATCGAACTGAAAGACTTGTGATTGTCACCCCCATCTGGAAGGAGTCATTGGATCCAGAGGAATTAGCGCTCATGAAAATTACAGACCATGAAAACTCAGATATTGAAAAGTTTTTTATTTGTCCACTTGCGCTGGATACAAGATTCTACGAAGAGAATTTTCCCAATTGGCGCTTTAAATTCTTTGAGAAGAGATTTTTTAAATCCGTTAATAGTTACAATCAGTTGATGTTAAGAAGCCTAGTTTATAAGAGTTTTAGTGATTACGAACTTATGGTGCTTTGTCAAACTGACGCCTGTTTAGTGAAAAATATACGGTTGCTAGATTTTAAGGATTTTGATTATGTCGGAGCGCCATGGGATGAGTTAATTTATTGTAATATTGGAAGGGTTTACGGTTTTAAGTATTTATGGCGATTTTTTGAAAAAGGCCAGCCCATTCGAGTTGGCAATGGAGGACTTTCGATTCGTAGAATTTCAACTTTTGTGCAGGTTTGTGACAAGCTAAAGTTTAAGTTTCTAATTAACATTAATGAGGATGCGTTTTTTTCTTATTTAGGCAGCAGGAAAAAAATTGCAGTTCCAGATTTTGTGATTGCAAAAGAGGTTTTTTTGGAAAGCACGCTGGCACATTATGAGAGCTTACCAGCTGTTTACGGATTTCATGCCATCAGGAAGTGGAATACAAACTTGGCTGATCAATTATTACGAAAGTATCGGTATTTATTAAGCTGCTTAGAAGGTCAATTATGAGCTTCAAGACCCCAGTACTTTTTATTTCATTTAATAGAATGGAGCCAGTTCAGCGAGTTTTTGAACAAATTCGCAGGTTAAAGCCAGAGAAGCTGTTTTTAGCTAGTGATGGGCCGAGAAGTGATTGTTTTGATTACGATAAAAGAGCTATTGACCTTGTACGCAGCTATCAGGACGCGCAAATTGACTGGAATTGTGAAGTTCATAGGTTGTACCGGGAGAACAACTTGGGGTGTAAGAATGCAGTAAGTAGCGCAATTTCTTGGGTATTTGAGCAAACTGAAACATCAATTATTTTGGAGGATGACTGCTTGCCGGATTTTTCCTTTTTTAAGTTTTGCGAAGAGCTGTTGGAACGCTACAAAGATCATTCTGAAATTAAGACCATTGCGGGTATAAATCTTGTGGCGTCGGAGTTAAAGATTTCTTCCCAGCACTCATATTTTTTTAGCAAGACGCCTCAAATTTGGGGGTGGGCGACCTGGAAAAGGGTTTGGCGTGAATATGATTTTGAGATGAAACATTGGCCTGAGAATCGTGAGCTACTTCGTAAAACCCTTAATATGCCTCAAAAACTATTTGAATTTTATACGGACGGATTTGATGATGTTAAATTTGGTGGATTGGACACATGGGACAGTCAACTTGTCTACAGTATTTGGGTTAAAAATGGCTTAACTATTCAGCCAAGTAGCAATCTTGTTCGTAATATAGGATTTGGAAAGGATGCAACTCACACAAAAAATGAGAATATTTTTTTAGCAAACTTAAAAACTAATCCCCTTGTTTTTCCATTAATTCACCCGCTGGGAGTCAAGCGTGATACCGAGATGGAAGGTTTATTTGCGAGAATAATGTTTCCAACGCTTTGCAAGCGAATAATGAAAAAAATTAAATATTTTCTAAAGGCTATTATAAAGTTTTAAATATTGCTTAGCGACATCTTGAATATTGAAACGAAGGAGTGCGCGACTGCGCGATTCGCTAGACATTTTTAGTCTTAAATTAGTGTCGGTCAATAAGTTTATTATGGCGCCAGCATAGTCGATTTCAGAGTATGCGGTTACCAAATAACCGGTTTTTTCGTGTTCTATCAAATCATCAAGACCGCTAGATCTAAAAGCAATCACCGGTGTCCCACAGGCCATGGCCTCCAATGCAGTTTGCCCAAAACTTTCTTGGATAGAGGGTACGCACATAATGTCTGCGGCGGAATAAATTGCAACTAGTTTGGATTCTTCACTTATTTTACCTAGATAAGTTACATTAAAGTTAAAACTAACCTCATCTTTTGGGCGATCCGAGCCAAATACGACAAGCTCTACCCGGGTTGAATCAATACGCGCTGCAACTATTTTCAGAGCAGCAACGAGCTTTTCAAATCCTTTATTTGGGTCGCTAACTGCAGACATTGCTCCAAACAATATAATTTGCTTATCAATTGGCAAATTAAGTCGTTTTCTTACCGCAAATTTTTCCAAGGGATGGTATAAATCTGTATTAACACCGTTTGGAATCACAGCTATTTTGTAACCGCTTAATAAAGAACTTGATTGGGCTTTTGCAGCCATCCAACGGCTGGGTGCCACAATTGTCAACTGTTTTTTGATAATTTGTTGTTTTTTTTGCGTAATGATTTTCCAACTTAAATCATTTAGTGCCCCAAAAGTATTTCCAAGTTGAGGGCACCTTCCACAATGTTTCTCAAACCGATTACATTCTCCGACGATATGGCAGCCCCCAGTAAACAACCAAGAGTCATGTAGGGTCCATACTATGGGCTGGCTAATTTTAACCAAATCCCTAAGTGCGACGAAGCCTAGTCCTAACCAGTGTACGTGTACAACTTCAGGATTCTTTTTAAGGCCATATTTAAGGCTTAAGCTTGGTATCCAAGAAATAGTAAAAGGAGTTCCCTTTCGTTTTAAATAAAAAAATTTTGGAAGCCTATCCAAGTAGGGGGATAAAATAGCCCAATATTTTAAAAATAAAGAGTTACTGGCGCCACTATCTACTGTTGTTGCGGCTGAAAGTTTTTTTTTCACATAAACCCTAGAGCCTATCTTTATTTCCAATAAAGCTTCGTGCAGCCGCATCATTGCACGTGCCGCACCCCCTTCAGTATCGAATGTGCTTAAGTGTAATACCTTTATTGACGATGTTTTCATTTAAAAAAGGGTACCCTGAGTAAACTGGAGTTCTTAAAAAGCCTATAGATAGAAACTAACCGTCTGGACAGAAATGGAGGAATGTACATTGAAGGTAATACGTAAAACCAATAACTCAGTAGTTTTGATCCGAACATGAGTTTAATTCGGCGATCAATTGCTTCCGTTCGTCGAAAACCTAAGTTCCCAAAAAAAATTACCTTATGAGCTATAGTCCTATAAAACTCGTTCATTTTTCGCTCATATAACTCTTTAGGGACGGGGTTCCGGTCGGTATGATAAACTCGGAAGTAAACTTCAAGGTGACCGCTAAAAATTTCGAAAAGCATTTGTCCGCTCTTGTGCTTCCACGAGTCTTCCGGAATTCTACATGTCATAAAACTTGGGTCCGCGACTACGTAAGTTGCTCGATCTTTCAGGTTCATCAGCCAAACGCCCACCTGAACGTAATGAGTCCCAAAAAAAACCGCTGGTGACGTATTCATCCAAAACTCGCGTCTCATAACCGCAGAACCCAAGAAAGAAGGAACGTGGTCGAATGTTTTAAAATAAGATTCTGAATCTCTAAGATATAAATCTTCCTTAATGTTTAGAGGTGGAGAATCTACTTCCTGGCTTAAAGTTCCATTTTTAAATCGATAATTAAAATAAATGAAATCAGTTTCTGGCTGCAGTTCTAAGATTGAAAAGAATTTGTTAATTGCCCCCAAGCCGAAAAGATCATCTTGTCCTGTAAACCAAATATAGTCTCCACTCGCATAGGCCACAACCTGAGTAAAGTTCCGATCCATCCCCAAATTTATTGTATTTCTAAAAACTTTGATAAATGAATATTTTTCACTAAAATCTAAAGCTAAATGGTAAGTATTGTCATTAGAGGCGTCATCGCAAATAATCACTTCAACGTCACTTGTTATTTGACAAACGACGCTTTCAAGCAAAGGTCCTAAGACTTCACGGCCATTATACGTCGGTATGCAAATTGAAAGCCTGGGCATATGTATCTTTTAACTTAAAAGAAGAAGAACGGCAACTCACGATTCTTTATCGGGAAAATTGAATTTAATTACGAATTTGCAAAATTGAGATTACAGTTCTAAAGCATATGCAAACGCAGAGGTTGAATCATAACTATAGGCCGGAAATCGATGGATTAAGAGCTATCGCCGTAATGAGTGTGATTGCATACCATGCAGACATCCCCGGAGTTACGGGCGGATTTACCGGTGTCGATATTTTTTTCGTCATTTCAGGATATTTGATTACAGAACATTTATTTTCCGAATTGGGTCTTACGGGCAGTATCTCGTTGCCCTCATTTTACGCGAGAAGAGTTAAGCGGCTTTTACCCATGCTATTGCTGGTGGTAGCAGTGGTTTTAATTTTTTGGGGTTGTTTTTTTTTAGGAATACCAGAAGAAACGAATACTTTGGTGAAATCGATTCGATTTTCTATGGTTGGCTTACCGAACGTTTTTTTCCTCAATAGTGTTGGTAATTATTTCGGTCAAAGTGCGGAAGAATTTACATTTTTGCATTTTTGGTCATTAGGTGTCGAAGAACAATTTTATTTTATATGGCCTATTATGATTTTAATATGTGATAGAATTGCAAGACTTAAAGGGGTTTTATTTCCTCGCGTAGCTATGCTTTTGCTTAGCGTGATTTCGATAGTCTCTCTTTTTTTCTCGCAGTATTTTCTAACCCACAATCATCCTTTATGGTCATTTTACTTGGTTTTCACACGTTTTTGGGAACTTTCAGTAGGGGCTTTATTAGTTTTTATTAAAATTTATCGCCCGAACTCTATTGAACGTACTAAACACCTGCAAGTACTTGCATACGTTGGTGTCTTTTTTTTAATTTCAAGTTTTTTTTTATATGGGAAAAATACAAATTTTCCAGGTCTCAAAGCCATTTTGCCGGTATTAGGTACCGCCCTAGTTATTTTTATAATTGATATTTTCCCGAATCACCCAGTACAAAAAATATTGTCACTTCGTCCTTTAGTTAAAATTGGAGTTTTATCATTTGGCTTCTACCTTTGGCATTGGCCCATATTATCCCTGGCGCGCTTGTGGCAGATGGGGGATAGCTTGTCTCAAATATCTTCCATAAGCTTAATTCTATTGAGTTTGTTTATTGCGTGGGTTTCGTTTGTATTTTATGAAAGACCGTTGAGAAGCGGGTTAGTTCGCTTTTCGAATTGGAAGACATTATTTCTCTTATTTCTAGGCGTCATCTCAATTTTTGGTGCAACCTCCCTACTTAGAAAATATGAGGATTTATTTTTAGTGCCCCGGTGGTCTAAGGAGTTATCGTTTATAAGTGAACGAGCAAAGATTGGTTCTCAATGTAGTGCGGAGCTGAAGGAAGTTGATGTTAAACATTGTTCTATTTCTTTTGCAGATAAAGGGTCAGTTAAGAAATCAGTAATTGTAATGTGGGGTGATTCACATGCATTCGCAGATTTTCCAATGGTGGAAGAATTTGCTAAAAATGAAAAGACTGACGCGATACTTTACTCTAGGAATGGCTTATTGGGTCTATCTTTTCCTGAAATTCAATACTCTCAGGAAGTAATGGCGAGTATCCAGGAACAAATTCAATCCCATCCGAATTCAAACTATTCGGTAATTTTAGCGTCACGATGGTTACAACACTCTGGAGCTCAGCCTATTTCACTGCCCGATTCAGCGGACTACATGGATGTTGGCCGTACCGAAACGGGGTCATTATTGAAAATGGCAGATGCGTTAGATAGAACATTAAGTGAACTTACGAGCATTGGCGTGAAAAAAGTTTTAATTGTTTTACCGTATCCGGAGTTTAAATTTAATGTAACAAGATGTTTGGTACGAGCAAAACATTTCTGTTCTATTTCCAGAACGGAGATCGAGCGCTATCGCTTTAAACTTATATCTGCCTTCAGCCCAGTCGTAGGGAAATACTCAAACGTAAGAACTATAGATCCTGTTGAAATTCTTTGTAACAAAAATGTTTGTTTAGAGTGGGTTGAAGATCTGGGTGACTCTATTCCGGTAGTTTTTGATGATGACCACGCATCAGTGCGGGCTATTCGAAAAGTGGGGCGCGAAAGCAAAGATTACCTAAAATGGCTCATTTTAGATTAAATTGTCCTGATATTATCGAACCGACCAAGTTACTTACGATTTCAAAGTTGGTTAAAATTCTTGTTTATTGTCGCATTGTGAAAAAATCTTAAATTCGTAATCCCTAATGTTTTTTGATGAAATACTTTGATTTAATTTGGCCAAAATGAGTCCTTGATTAACTTTAATCTCGTCTATGCGTTGATTGATCTTTAAAAATTTTATGAATTTTTCAATTATTATTAATGCTATTCGTTTAAAATAACTCATTCGTCCCTCTTTAAGGATTCTGCGTAACTGAATAAAAGTAATCAGCCCCAATTTTTTTTATCAAAACAAAAT
>CAIMNF010000397.1 GCA_903842755.1 Oligoflexia bacterium | reverse complement strand
CAATCCTTTTAGTGCGGATTACGAGGATCGCATGAAGGATTTGTTTTTGAATCAAATTCCATTGCCGAGCCCAGAAACTTGCCGGGAATGGGTGATGACCTATTTTGAACAAAAAATAATGGCGCTTCGTTACTTGGAATTGTACGAACAAGTAGCTTCTGGAAAGTTTTTAAATGCCGAGGTGCCCGTGACGCGAATTGGGGCCGAAGATTTGAGAGGTGTGAATTGAGTGGGTATATCCTGATCGCCGACGGCGCCTGTTCGAAAAATCCGGGGCCGGGCGGCTATGGGACGATCGTTATTACTCCCCATTTACAAGTGGCCGAGTTCGGTGGCGGAGAAGAAAATACGACCAATAATCGCATGGAGTTAATGGGGTTTTATCGGGGTTTGGAAGAGGTATTGCGAATATTTTCGCGCGAACAACTTGGGCCTAAGACTCTTCGGGCTGTTTTAGATTCCTCCTATGTCATCCATGGTGCAGAAAAATACATTTGGAACTGGAGTAAAAATGGGTGGAAGACGCAGGCCGGGGAAGTAAAAAATCAAGATCTTTGGGAATTGATTTTAGGCGCATTAGGTAGAGCCAAGGCGGTTGGGTTTGACATTCAGTATGAGCAAGTCAAAGGGCATTCGGGCCACGAGGGAAATGAGCGTGCTGATCAAATCTCTGTTGCCTTTGCGCGAAAGCAAAATATTGACTTGTACTTTGGGCCGTTAAGCAATTATTCGGTTCGGCTCGATGCTCGCCCCTATCAGCCCCTTTACTTGAGTTATGTGGAAGGCAAGCTTCAAAAACATCAAACCTGGATGGAGTGCGAGTTACGAGTAAAAGGAAAAGCCGGCGCAAGGTTTAAAAAAGTAACCAATCGATTGCAAGAAGAAGAGGTATTAAAGGGTTGGGGTTTGATTTAGTATTTAGGATTCCAGAAAAGAAGAGTATATTTTTTTTATGGATCAAATCATCTCAAGAAATCCTCGTACCGGAGAAGTGTTAAAAGAAATCCCTAAAACAAAAGCCGAGGCGATTCCTCTTGTTTTTGAGCGAGCGAAGCGTGCACAATCCGTATGGGCAAACGTTCCGGTTAAAGATCGGGCGCGCAAGTTGCTTCATCTACGGGATGTGTTGGTCCGACATGTAGACGAATTATCGAAGACGATTCATCTCGAAAACGGAAAGCCAGAGGCAGAAGCGCTGACCTGTGAGATTCTACCCGCGGTCGAATTGCTTTCGTATTTCGCAACGCTCGCACCTCACGCACTTAGGGATAAGAAAATCAAGCTCCATAATCCGTTATTGCGCTATAGGAAAAGCATTCTCACGTATTGGCCTTTGGGTACGGTCGCGGTGATCGCACCGTGGAATTACCCGTTTTTTCTGGCATTTGGCGACATCGTCGTCGCATTAGTCACTGGGAACGCGGTGGTGTTTAAGCCAAGCGAACACGCTTCACTGGTCGGTCAGAAGATTCAAGAACTATTTGATGAGGCAGGGTTTGCGGTTGATTTACTCCAAACCGTTTTCGGCGAAGGCGATATCGGAAGTGCAATGATTGATCAAAAGCCTGCCAAAATATTTTTCACCGGATCGGTTCGAACCGGAAAGGCGATTATGAAGCAGGCGTCCCAACATTTAACGCCCGTGACGCTTGAGCTGGGTGGAAAGGATGCGATGATTGTTTTGCCGGATGCTGATCTAGACTATGCGACTTCCGCAGCATTGTGGGGTGGCTTTACGAACTCAGGCCAGGTGTGTGCGTCAACGGAACGGCTTATTGTTCCCGAAAAAATGGCGCAAGAGTTTGTCGCCTTATTGACAAAGAAAATTCAAAAGCTTTCGGCGGAAAGTGATTTGGGAGTTTGCACGATGGACCAGCAAAAAGCGGTTTACGAGGACCATCTACAGGAAGCTCGCGAAAAAGGAGTACAGTTTTATTGTGGGGGTAGCTTGACCGAAAATCGAACGCGAATGATCCCCACTCTGGTCGGAGGAATAGGCATTGAAGGTACCAAAATTTATCAAGAAGAGACATTTGGCCCCGTCATCGCAGTGACCACTTATAAAACTCTTCAAGAGGCGATCCAAAAAGCCAATGATAGTCGGTATGGATTATTGGCGAGCGTGATTACGTCCAATATTTCTTTGGGAGAGTCCGTGGCGCGAGAGCTTCAGGTGGGAAGCGTAATGATTAATGAAGTGGCCTTTTCAGCAGGTCTAGCGGAGACTCCGTGGGGAGGCGTGAAAGAAAGTGGATTTGGGCGCAAGCATTCTGAATTAGGATTGTTGGAATTCGTAAACGTGAGGCATATCAATAAACCACGCTTTAGTTTTTTGACTTTCAAATCGTTTTGGTGGTTTCCGTATACCTCCGTGCAAACGTCTTTTTTTAGGGCCTGGATTGAAATGGGACGGGGAGGGTTTTTTGAAAAAATGTCCAAAATTCCCCATTTTTTATGGTGCTTTGTTAAGTTTTTAAAGACAGATCGCCGGTACTAAAAAGAAATGAGCCAGACGTAAAATGAGTGTAAAGTTTCAAAAACCGAACAGGCCTGAAGGGGTGGGCTCGAAGTTTGATTCGGGGGAGTGTTTGCGCGGCCTTAATTTGTTGGGCCACGCGCAGTGGATTGAATTAGACTTAGGGAGTACGTGCGGGGGACACGGGAAGTGCGGGTTAGATCGGATTTTTCTGAACGCTCAGGATCAAGCGAAAGTGAACCCAGTCACCGAAATTGAAAAGAATCACCTTACTGCAGAGGAAATTGCAAAAGGTTATCGGCTTGCTTGTCAGACTTTTCCCAATCGAGATGGGGATGAAATTATGGCCCACCTTTAGGTGCCGAAACTGGGTAGCGCCGAATTAATTCTTCCCAGTCTCCAGGAGTGGCAACTCCGTGAATGTGGTCACTCATGACATCTGTTGGGTCGAGAGTGGTCTGATAGGCGCAAAGGTCGCGATTCCAGAATTCCCAATAATGATCGTTTAGGCCTAAAACATGTCCCGTTTCGTGCGCAAAGGCTTTAGAGCTGGACTTCGTAAAAAGATGCACCTCGTGCGTGAATTCTCCGGCGTGGTAGGTGGTGTCTCGCTGAGTGTCGTTGGGGAAAAAGAAATATTTAAAAAGGCTAGAGGTTTCTTGTTTATCGCCCAAGACGAGTTTTAACTTGTAATGGTCGGAAGACCAAACGGATTCGATCCAACGTACCGCTAGATTTTGACTGGCATTACTAAAGGCGCTTAAGTCCAACGTAAGCCGAAATTCGGTGATTCCTTCAGAATTAACGATGGCTGTTGTGTCACCGTTGGAGGGAAGTTTGAACTTAGTCGCATAGTCGGCCTCGAGCTTTCCGTAAAGGTTCGAAATCCATTCGTGTGCCTCTTGGCGGGAACTTGCTCCTTTTATTTTGCCAAGTACATAATGATAAACGGAGTTTTGATTCGCAAATTGAGTGCTTGGGGCGGTCAAGTTAAGTTCACCGCACTCCTCTTGAATGGCGCAAGGAGCAACCTCGGCAATGATTTTGCTGAGAGCGGGCTCGTCTGATGGTTCAAGGGTTAAATTGGTATAATAGACGGTGCGATTAAGGTCTTCCGAGATTAATATTTTTGCATAGTTTAAAGCATACGCCCATTTTTTAAAGGAATAGGGAGCGGACTTGATTTTTTGGAACTGGTTGGAAAGTTCGTCCCAGCTGAAGGTCTGGATTTTTTTTGCGGTATCCGTTGGAGGGGGTGTGATTGCAATTTCTTCGATTTTTCCGCCTTCAAAATCAACAAAACTTTTATCCGCGGAAGGTGCTTCTTGGTTCTGTTTCGCTTCAATGTCTGCCCGGTAAATATCGAGTGCTTGAATAATTTCAGTTTTTTTAGCGGCAAGCTTCTGGTCGCAGTCGTCCGCAAGTGGACCTGTTTGAATTTTTGTCAGGCTTTTTTTGAGTTGATTATCGAGTGGCGCTGACTCCTGAATAAGCGGGTTTTGGCTTTTGCTCTTTGCGCAGCCAAAACTAAATAAGAGTGTGAGCGCAATGATCTTCGTTAAATGCGGCAAAGTTTGGCTTTTCATCGCATACCTTTAAGCAAGAGTTGGACCAGGTTGTATTGGGCGTGGGGCGTGGAGTGGCGCTTTTGAATGACCTTCGCTTGAAAAGCCCATATGCACGTGCAAAGACTTTGGACACAGTGTAGAGTCAAAAGACCACGCAAGACGGGCAATCGCTGGTCTTTATTTATTAAAGACGGGAGGAAAGTCCGGGCTCCAACAAAGCGCAGTACCGGCTAACGGCCGGGGGGATGAAGTCAAGTTCATTGCCACGGAAAGTGCCACAGAGAATATACCGCTGTAATGCTTCCGCATTAATGCAAGGGTGAAAAGGTGGGGTAAGAGCCCACCGCTTTTTGAGTAATCAAAAGGGCATGGAAAACCCTACTGGGAGCAAGACCAAATAGGAAGGAAGATTTGCTTTGAATCGTTAAACCTTCGGGTTGGTTGCTGATGAGTGACCCTAGTAATAGGGCGCCTAGAGGAATGATTGCCTCTGAAGTTTGATTCTTTTTCGGAGGAGTCAAAATGCAAAGACAAAACCCGGCTTATAGTCTTGCGTGTTTTTTTAAATTAAAGGGTCTTAGGGGGGAGTGGTCGGGGCTTGGATTTTGTCTTTCAAAATAGCTCCTAAAACATTTTTAAATGCATTCACCACGTGCTCTGAGTAAGCAGGAAAAACTTTACGAACCAGTTCTTGAAGAGCTTCTGTCGGAGAAAGTGCTGAATGCGAAAGGTCGTAATAACTGTTGATCAGACTTAGGACTTCTGCCATTGCATGAAGTTGGCTCCCCCCAACTTTATTTGGAAAACCAGTTTTATTTTTTCTTTCGTGATGTTGCCGAATTACCTGGAGAGTGACTTGGGGAACGTCCGTGTGTTGGGATACGAGGTCTGAGCTTAAGACAGGGTGTTGGTTATAATACTGAAGCTCTTGTGAGTTCATTTGGACCACTGGCTTTTCCGCTAAATTTCCGAAGGGAGTCTGAAAGAGCGCGATATCCTGGAGTACGCTTGCGAAACCTAGAATTTCTAAGGTTGCGTTTTTTTCAAACTTTAATTCTTTACAAACGAGCATTGAATACGAGGCGCAAAACACCGCCCGATCGCAACGCTTTGCCCGATCTATGACGTCCGAAAGATCGCCCTCTTCCGCGGAGCCCATCGAAGAGATAAGAGTGTATAAGTCCGTGAGCATCGTCGATGCATAATGAACAAGTTGGTCAGAGACGCCGGAATTCCGCATTTCAGAAAGGAGATCCGAGGCGGACGCCATGACTTCTGACGACCTCCAGCTTGCCGGAAAATCTTCATCAGAAGCAATGTTTTCCTTGGTGAATTTAAGCACGGACTTCGTATGGTTAACGTCTTCTTCCTTGGCTAAAACAACCGGACTTTTTTCTGCAAGAATGACTAAGTAATCGGAATCTATTTCGCTTCCTTTTTTTGCGAAAAGTCTAATTTGACCGTCAGGGGTGGGAATAAAAAGGTCATAGGGGTAATGCGTTCCAATGTAAAAATCGGTCACGGGTATTGCGACATGGCCTGGGTACATTTTTTCCGGCACGACGATTCGGGGTACCGTGGTGTCCGTGACTTGGTTAATTCTCAATGGACTGATGAGGGTCTGGTAAGACTCTGTCCCTGAAAAAATGCCGCGAACATGAATTCTTTGTGAAAGCTTTTCCGCCAGACTTTTGTTCATGGCGAGTTTTCCTTCGAGGAGAAAAATAGGAAGGGATGGGCGGTGACTGAGTGCAATTTCGATAAATTTGAGTGCGCTAAAGGTCACATCGTCCGGCTGGATGTAAACTCCAGATACATGTTGTACTGGATTTGCAAGCCATTTTAAAGCCTCCATCATGGACGGCGTGGTTAAGGCTTTGTTCTCTGATTCCTGCTTTATTCGCTCCAGAAACGCAGTCGAAGGATGGATAAAAATAGGGCTGACCATAAAATTGAGTTTAGCATAGAGGAAACCGGCCGGTGAGTGATTAAATATATTTTGTTTACTTTAGGGATTTCAAAGTGGGCTGGACTACTCGGAAATAAAAAATCAGCAAAATCCATTTGGGTTTACCTGAGGGCAGTGGTAAAGGTTTAAGGATATGAAATCATGGGCTGTGTCAGACTCTTTAAAGCAATATCATTTGGAAAATTGGGGCGATCAGTACTTTAATATTAGCCCGGGTGGGAACCTGACGGTACACCCTCGCCAAGGACTAGGGCCAGGCGTAGATTTAATGAGGGTCATTGCAGAAGCCCATTCTTTAGGACTTGAAATGCCATTGTTGGTCCGCTTTCAAGATATTATCCGTCATCGCGTCATTGCTCTGAATGAGGCGTTTAAAAAAGCCATTATTGAAAACAATTACCACGGCAAATATCAAGGTGTGTATCCCATCAAAGTTAACCAAATGCGAGAAGTGGTAGAAGAGGTCATTGACGCCGGAGCGCCGTATAACTATGGGTTGGAAGCGGGTTCTAAAGCTGAACTCACGGCGGTCATCGCAATGGAACTTCCGCCTGAGGCATTGGTGATTGTGAACGGGTATAAGGACCATTCCGTCATTAAATTAGCACTGATGGGCGTAAAATTAGGGAAGAAAGTTTTGATCGTGGTCGAGAAACTTTCGGAAGTGTTTAAAGTGGTCGAGCTTTCGAAAGAACTTTCCGTTGTTCCGCTGATTGGTATGCGCTGTAAGCTGGGTTCAAAAGGAAGCGGGAAGTGGGAAAGCTCTGGCGGAGAGTTAGCGAAGTTTGGACTAACTACGCCCGAGTTGATTTTTGCCGTTAATTATTTGCGGCAACAAGGGTTTAACGATTCGTTTAAGCTTTTACATTTTCATATCGGATCCCAAGTCACTTATATTCGGACTGTTAAAGATGCGGTCAAAGAAGCTACCCGCGTTTATGCCGAACTTAGAAAAATGGGCTGTAAGTTGGAGTACCTGGATGTGGGCGGCGGACTAGGTGTGGATTACGACGGTTCCCATACGGACTTTGAAAGCTCAATGAACTATTCATTGCAAGAGTATTGCAACGACGTGGTCTATTCTGTTCAAGAAATTTGCGCGAACGAAGAAGTTCCTGTTCCGACGATCGTTTCGGAAAGTGGTCGCGCGATTGCGGCTCATCATTCCGTATTGGTCGTCAATATTTTTGGAAGTATTGAAGTGGGAAATACTCCTCTCGATTTACCCGAACATGATGACGAACATAATGTGGTAAAGGAAATGCGATATGCGCTTCAAAACATGAATTTGAAAAACATGATGGAACATTTAAATGAAGCCATCGAGCGAAAAGAAGAAGCGCTGAGTATGTTCAAGTTAGGCGTACTTAACCTAGAGGACCGCGCAAAAGTAGAGCATTTATTTTGGAAAATTTGCCGTAAGGTTCACCATTGGGCGCCTGATCTACGCTATATTCCAGAAGAAGTCGAAAAGGTTTCGAAATCATTGGCGGATCAGTACTTGTGTAATTTCTCCATATTTCAATCGATGCCCGATCATTGGGCGATTCAACAATTGTTCCCCATTGTACCGCTCCACCGCTTGGATGAAGAGCCCAGTCGCAATGCCACGCTAGTGGATATTACTTGTGATTCGGACGGGAAAGTATCGAAGTTTATTGACCTGCGCGATGTGAAGGATACGCTAAAATTGCATCCGTTGAAAGATGGCGAACCTTACTATATCGGCCTTTTTATGACCGGTGCCTATCAGGACATTATGGGGGATTTGCATAATCTCTTCGGAAAAGTGAACGAAGTTCACGTGTTTCTTGATGAAACCGAGCCTGGAGGTTACTACATCGAAGAAGTGATTCGAGGAAATAACGTAGCCAGCGTTCTTTCGTGGATTCAGTATTCACCCGCTCACTTAGAAAAAGAAATTAAAGGTTTGATTGATAAAAAGGTTCGCGAAGGAGTGATTAAGCCGCGTGAAGGGGTCGATTTGCAAAACTTTTATGAAAATGTTCTTCAAGGGTATACCTACATCGACACGTTGAAGCCAACTCTTGCTCATAAAGTGGACACCGATTCGGTGAGTGGAAGTTCAGAGTCGGCCTCGGGTACAGGGCTTCTCCAATGAAATTCTTAAATTATGGTTTTGATCACGTTGAATTTTGCGTAAAAGACTTAAACCACCACCAAAACACATGGAGTAAAATGGGTTTTGAAGTGGTGGGTAACGTACGCGTTCAGGAAAAAGGAGCGCACCAAGTTCTGATGGCTCAAGGCGGAGTCCGCCTTTTGTTAACCGAGTATGACGATTCTGATTTTGCAAAGTCCCAATACGGCTACCAATTTTTAAAAACTCACGGGGATGGGATTTGTGTACTGGCAGTGGAAGTGGAAGACGCGGCTGCGGCTTTTGTGGAAACGACGTCTAAAGGCGCAAAACCAGCACTTTCTCCAACGACGTTTGATTCAGCCGACGGACAAGTGGTCCTCGCAGAGATTTTTTCTCCGGGAGATTTTCGCTATCGATTTGTTCAGCGGAAACACTCCGTTGACTTGTCCAAGCCTGCGTTATTTATTGATCACCTAAAGGCAGACCGGCTTGAGAGTCCATCTCCTACTGGAATTATTTCGATCGATCATTTGACCAACAACATTGATATGGGCCAATTTGAAATCTGGCTTAATTTTTATAAGACCGTTTTTAATTTTAAGGCCGTCAGAAGGTTTAATATTAAAACGGGCAGAACAGGCCTACTTTCGGATGTGGTCCAATCGGAATGTGGACGAATTAAAGTTCCAATCAATGAGGCCACCGAAAAAGAGAGTCAAGTTCAAGAGTTTGTCGATCGCTTTAAGGGCGCGGGCGTTCAGCACCTAGCATTTTTGAATCGGGATATTGTTTCGGCGTTAACGGGTTATCGCGAAAAAGGCTTTAAGTTTTTATCCGTACCCAGTACCTATTACGACGTGGTCCCCAAGCGTGTTCCAGGAGTAACAGAAGACCTAAAAGTTTTAGAAAAATTAGGGATTTTGCTTGATGGAGAAGGGGGTGGGTACCTGATGCAAATTTTTAGCGAAGAGCTCATTGGGCCCTTCTTTTTGGAAATCATTCAAAGAAAAGGCAATAATGGGTTTGGCGAAGGCAATTTTAAAGCGTTGTTTGAAGCAATTGAGCGCGATCAAATTAAGCGCGGAGTCTTGAAAGCTTAAGGTGAAGTCGCCGTTTACTTTAGGCCCATTTACGTTAGAGAATCCATTTATCTTGGCCCCCATGGCCGGCATTACTAACTCACCCTTTCGACGCTTAATGCGTGAGTATCAAAGCGCAATCGTCGTATCAGAGCTCGTTTCTGCGAATGGGATTGAGCATGCTTCCCATCGGACGCTTGAACTTCTTAAATTCACCGAGCAAGAGAGACGAGTTGGACTTCAGATTTTTGGTGAGGATGAGACAAACTTAGTTAAAGCCTGCCAAGTGGTGGAGCGAATGGGCGCCGATTTTGTTGACTTAAATTTAGGCTGTCCGGTTCCAAAAGTTGTAAAACGGGGAGCGGGATCCGCACTTTGTAGGAATCCGATCCAACTCGGACAAATTCTAACCGCGATGGTGAAGTCGGTTCGAATACCCGTGACGATTAAAATTAGAACGGGTTGGGATGCAAATTCGCGCAATGCACTTGAGGTGGTTACTGCGGCCCGAGATGCGGGAGTGGTATGGGTCGCGATTCATGGGCGCACGCGGGCTCAGGGGTATAGCGGAAATGCGGATTGGGAATTTATTGGAAATATTAAAGCAAAGGCGATCTTGCCGATTATTGGCAACGGCGATATCGGTACTCCAGACCAAGCCGTGGAGCGGTACAAAACTTACGGGGTAGATGCCGTAATGATCGGACGTGGAGCTTTAAGGAATCCATTTATTTTTGAACAGTCGGCCGCGCTACTTGAGGGCAAACAGGTTCCTTCCCTAACCGTCGAGAAAATAGTGGCGCTTTTGGAAAAGCAGCGGCTTTACCTATCCCAGTGTTTTGAAGGACGTGGAGTAATGCTTCATGCACGAAAATTTTTGGCTTGGTATTCAAGTGGCTATCCTGGGTCCGCAGATTTTCGAAAAAAAGTTTTTCAAATTTCTGAACCCGATGCGCTTTGGGAAGAAGCGCTCAATTTTTTTACTCAAGCTATGAAAAAGCGCGACTTAAGCTTTTTAGACGAGCCTTTTTTGATGGGGGGCCACGGGTAGGTAAAGGGTTCAAGGCTCTAGGGAGTGGATAGCCCAGAAAAGTTTTGCGACAACTGTGCGATAGGGCTTCCAAATTTCACTCGCTGAGATGAGTTTTTTAGGCTTAGGCGTAACATGCTTGCCATAGGTTTTCCCAATCAATCTCATGTAACCTTTTTTGACCACAAGATCGTCATGGGGAAACACATCCATACGTCCTAATCTAAAAATAAGGAGCATTTGAACGGTCCAAACCCCAATTCCTCGAATTGGCGTGAGTGCATGAATGAGTTCTTCATCTGTTAGCGTCTCTAGTTTGGGTTCGGAGGGAACCCGCATTTCGGTGACGTGATGAGCTAAATCTCGAAGGGATTCAGCTTTGTTCGCCGAAATTCCAAACGCTTTGAGCTCCTCGTCCTGCAGTTGGAGGAGGGAGCGATAATTTATTTTTCTTCCCGGAAAGTAGTCCAAAAAACGTTGGGTGATTGATCGTGCTGCTGCACCACTGATTTGCTGTCCGATGATTGAACGCGCTAAGTAATCATAAGGAGGCAGTGAACGATCGAGCTCAAAGTCTTCGATTTGACCGTCAAGGCGTTTAATCCACGGAACTAACCGTTGATCCAAATTTTGGACTTCTTTGACGGCTTTGTTCCATTCTTTAATTCGCGCGTTCATCAGACGATTCACTCAGTGTTTAGGTGATCTTCAGGAAAGAGTTTTAGCTTTTTGAACGAACTGCGGTTTTGTTCCTGCAATGGGTGTGGGTCTTCCTTGGGGAAGAGCGTGGCCTAAGCCCTTATTTTTTTGATAACGGTTAAACCGGTTGGGCGTTGGAAAGCGGCCCGGCTCGCTCGATGGCGTTGGTCTCGGGCGTTTCTTATTCCAGCGATCTTCGCCGAAAGGCTGAGGTCGCGCTGAATCTTCGATTTTTACTTGCGGTTTTTTCGTTGACTTTAAAGTTGAGCCAATCCAATGAGCGATGATTTCCTCTTTGCTTAAACTTGCTAAGGCCTCTTTATAATCATCCTGGAGCATTGCTTTGAGGAGAGGGAGGTGGACGAGAGGTTTTTGTTCGTTTTGGAAAAGTAATTCCAATGATTTTTTGATTTTGATTTTCAGTACATCCTGTTCAAGCGGCGCAGGAATTTTAGTCATTTTGCTTTGGGTTGCTTTTTCAATGCGATAAACCAATCCTAAGTGACTGGGGGTGACCAAACTTAACGCAATTCCTTCTTTTCCTCCCCGTGCCGTTCGGCCTATGCGATGCACATATAAGTCCAGTTCGCGGGGGAGGGAGTAGTTAATGACGTGGGTCAGGTCTTTTACGTCAATCCCACGCGAGGCAACGTCCGTACAAACCACAATATTCAGCTGTTTTGCTTTGAAGGCTTTCATGGTGCGCTCTCGCGCATTTTGTTCCATGTCTCCGTGCAAACAATCGACCGCGTAGCCATTCATTTTCAATGTTTGAGTGAGGTCAATGACGAGGGACTTTGTTTGACAAAAAATTAGTCCATAGAAATCCGGGTTTGAGTCGATGACCCGCTCAATGATCGTCGCCTTTTCGTCTTCTCTGACCGCGTAATAACATTGCTTAATGCCTACCGAAACGACTTCCTTTTTATTGATTTGAATTTGTTGGGGGGCCTCTAAAAACTGATCTGCAATTTTTCGCACTTCACGACTCATCGTGGCCGAAAAGAGCCAGGTTTGGTGTTTTTGCTCTTGATTAACTTTGGCTAAAATGGTTTCGATTTCAGTCTTAAACCCCATAGAAATCATTTCGTCCGCTTCGTCTAAAACCACAATTTCAAGATGATTTAGATTCAGGGTTCCCCGGTCAAGGTGATCGATAATACGTCCTGGCGTACCGACGACAATACTCACGCCGTCCTTCAGCGCGCGAAGTTGGCCCGCATAATCCGAGCCGCCGTAAATTGCGATGGCTTTGGTTTTTTTGTAGCGGGCAAGCAAGTTCATTTGTTCGGAAACCTGTTTGGCAAGTTCTCGGGTGGGGCAAAGGATGAGTGCTTTTACGCCCTCTTTTTTTGAAGAAATTGGAGATTCGTTACCTTTAGCTGATGCAATGTTTTCGAGCAGGGGAATCCCATAGGCGGCTGTTTTCCCTGTGCCGGTGGCGGCCAAACCTAAAAAATCGGTCTGCTTCTTCAGAAGTAAGGGGATAGTTTCCAACTGAATCGGAGTGGGAGATGTGAAACCCATTTCGTTTAGGGCTTTGGTCATTTCGGGACTGAAGTGGAAGTGGTCGAAGGAAGTGGACTGCGTTTTCAAAATAAGCTCGTTTCTTAGGGCGATGTTTATGGGTCGTCTGGTACCTTAGTGAATTTATCGCCTAATGTCAACTGTCTTAGCGAGAATCGTCGTCGAATTGGATTCGTATACCCATTAAAGTGATGGAAAAGCCATCATTGTTCGCTTCAATATGCTTTAAAAGTTCGTGATAGGCCGAAAATAGGAACTTGGCTTCTTCCAGTTGGCTTTCTTGAGGGTGAGAAACGAGACATACCAAGCGCCCTGGCCGGTATTGAAGGGTTAAAGGATCAAGCGTTTCGCGTCGACCATCTGTGAGGTGAAGGGTATAACCCTTTGAGGGCGTTCCTTCAAGCGAATGAACAAAATAGAGAGTGTCTTCAATAT
>CAIMNF010000396.1 GCA_903842755.1 Oligoflexia bacterium | reverse complement strand
TCTACCATCCCCACCTCGTTTTTTAATACGATTAATTCTAGTCAAATATTGCAAGTATCCATACTCGCTCGCTTCATCCAGCTTAGAAAAGTAAACTTGGCTACGGCGAATGATTACTCGGCCATGGTCGAAATCAGAATGATCTAATGCGACGATTGATTCTCCCGCGCCCTGTACCTTTTTTAAGGTGAGCGACCAGGGCATCGCCATCGCCTCTGGAACAACTACCTTTTGATCCGCCAGGGAAATCCATTTAAACTTCTGATCTACAAAACCGCGTTCAATCCGTAACCCCCATTTTTTCGAATCCTCAAGGGGGACCCAGTAGCGAACTTCCAAGGCACGGATTTTACGTTCGCCTTCCGTGATCGTTTCAGCCGAAGTCAAGATTTCAACCCGCAACTCGGGGAATTCATCCATCAAGGACGAGAAATTAAACAATTCGGCGAAATTTCCTTGATCATCTACCGCCAACAATCGCGAATCAATCCCAAAAAAAGTCATCGTGGATTCCCGATGCGTAGCCAAAAATCGCATGCCCGTACGCTGATTCATATGGACCGTGGTAGGGTTAACCTCTAGATCGGTCGTTTCGGCGAACCAAACGTGCCCAGCACCTTCCACAATTCCTCTTTTTATCCCTTCCGGACTGTGAAGTTGTTCGGCCTCTTCAGAGCCGTTTCGCAAAAAATAAATCCCCGGCGGTACCTCTTGCTCGTTTCCACCCCCGACGAAAATTCTATTCCCATTTTGAAATTCAAATTTAAAGGGCAAGAACTGCGCCGAGCTACTTTGTGCATAAGTAGCCAACAGCAAAGTCCCGATAAACTGAACGGTCCTCCAAAATCCCAGCATTAGAAAGGGTTATACGGGATCATTATGGTTTAGTCTAGAGCAGAGGAAGGAATGACCAAAAATAAGGGAGTCGTTTAGTTTTTAAATAACTTTAATTTAACGGTGAACGATCGTCGGTAAACTGACGTTTTTTTG
Source organism: Oligoflexia bacterium (assembly GCA_903842755.1). Lineage (GTDB taxonomy): Bacteria > Bdellovibrionota > UBA1018 > UBA1018 > CAIMNF01 > CAIMNF01. The sequence goes on along the minus strand of CAIMNF010000396.1, from coordinate 11,066 downwards.
GGTGACCCGGTCAATTTGCGCGAGCAATTTTAAATTCAACCCTTTGTCATTTGTAGCCGATCAGTGACTCATGATCCTTAGCCTTCAAATGATCGCCATTTTGCTGAACAGCTTGCTGAATGATGTCCCAGCACAAGCTGAACCTAAACTTTACGGCAATAAAGTGCAACAGGGTGGTTTACCCTCAACGTGCTCGATCCTCTCGTATAACACCTCAAAGACCTTGCCGTGCACGGGTTCCATCGTTCAAGTTGGCAATCAAATTCAAGTCATCACCTCAAGCCATTGTAAATTACCGGATACCCAACTCAAGGTTCAGTGCGATGGCGATTCGTCGTGGCTCAACTTGACGGAATCAACAGGTGGGTCGGTGCATTGCTCGGGGCCTAATGCCGCAGAAAAGTGCGCTGCGTATACTTTTTCAACGCCACTCAGTCCAAACCGAGTGAAATCACTTCATCCAATCCGAATGATGAAAAAGAGCGATCAAACTACCTTTTTTACAAGCGGAATGAAAAGTATTCAACCGGGCGTAGTCTGTCAGGCCGACGCCATGAATACAGATGAAAACGGAGCGATTACCGGTAAACTTCACGCAAAAGCCAATCAAATCACCCTAAATAACGGCCTACTATCCCAGAAGATTGAAAGCCCCTCGCTTACCGCCGTCATCGCGAACATCGTTGTCCGATTTAACACTCCCGGGGACCCACTTTGCGCAAGCTCCGGAGCCACCCCAACTCAACAAAAAATTCTTATCGCTAAAGCGTTGGCCCCGTACGGAGAGTTATTTTTATCACCAGGAGATAGCGGAGGGCCTTTGTATTGCAAACGCCCTAAGGATTCCGAATGGACCTTAGTCGGAGTGACTGCGTCCAATGATTTTGAGCAAAATTATTATGAAAATCGGTGGACGCCAATTTATTTGGATTCAGGCAGTAAGTAGCCGTATTTATAAAATTATTCTTGGCAATAGATCCTGTAATCCATATGTTGACTATTTTGATTTTTTTATGTAGTAATATTCCCAATGAAAATAGCCGTGATCGCACTGCAATTGCTCCTCGCTACATTAAGCATTGCTGACCGCGCAGCAGCGCAAAGTCAACTTGCGATTGTCTGCCGCCATTCCGAAAGCGACATCTCAAATTTGAAAAACTTCCATGTCCACGTCCTTGCAATAGACGACGGGAGGCTGAACATAGTACCGTGGAAAATTGAATTTTATAATCCCAAAACCAAATCAATTATTGATGAAGCTACGATCAGTGACAGCACCTTTATGGAAGATTTTAGCGACTATAAGGACAAGTTAAACTTGAAGATTTCATCTACGACCAAAGCAGGCTTTGTCTTTGGCCGTTCACTTATTTTTAATATCCATCGTATAACCATTCATCAAAACAACATGGATGCGATTGCAAAATATTCGTTATCGTTTGGAACAGGCGAATGCTCTTGCATGAGCGATGCTTACGAATTTGATGACTGTAGTACCTCTAACGTCATTATCCAAAAACTGCGGAAAATTAAAAACACAAAGAGCATTCATTCGAACAATTTTCACTGACCTTTTTTCTCTTGTATTTTTTAAACAAATAGCTGATTATATCCAAAAATTTACCTCCAGAAAGGATCTCCATCTTCATGTCCTCCAACTTCAAAATCACTTACTCGGCCCTCAACGCCGATTTAACCCAACTCCACTTAGAGTTTGATCGAGTTTACGCTCAAGTACATTCCGAAATGGGCCGAGAAATTCCATCCATGATCAATGGAAAGGCCGTTAAAACAGGAGTTTTGAATAAAAAATATAATCCCGCGCAATTGAATGAATTGGTGGCCGCATATCATACGGTCACCCCCGCTCACTTAGACGAAGCCTTTGCAGCCGCAAAAAAGGCTCAAAAGCAATGGGCAGGAACGCCATGGCAGGAACGAGTCCGCATCACTCAAAAAGCGGCCGATGTGATTCGCTCACGAAAAATGAAAATTGCCGCTCTGATGACTCTCGAAGTCGGGAAAAACAGAATGGAGTCCTTGGGCGATGCCGAAGAGTCTGCAGACCTACTGAGCTATTATGCCCAGCAAATGATTGACGCGAACGGCTTTATCCGTCCACTCGGAAAACTATCGCCCAACGAAAACACCCAAGACACTTTGCGGCCTTACGGTGTGTTTTCGGTTCTTGCGCCGTTTAACTTCCCGATGGCGCTTTCTGCCGGAATGGCCGCTGCCGCAATTTTAGGCGGAAATGCCGCCATTCTAAAACCATCCGACGATGCTCCAGGAACCGCGCTTGAGCTTTACGAAGCCTATCAAGAAGCAGGGCTTCCCACCGGTATTTTGCAGGTAGTTTTTGGGCACGGCCCGGCGCTTGGACAAGCCATGGTTTCACATCCACTCAATGACGGTGTGGCATTCACCGGAAGTAACGCCGTGGGAATGAGCATTTTAAGAACATTAAATGCGGGGCCTTTTGCAAAACCAGTCTTAATGGAATTAGGCGGCAAAAACCCTACTTTTGTATGCGAGACTGCAAACTTAGACAAATCTGCACAAGGCTGCATGCGAAGCGCATTTGGATTAACGGGGCAAAAATGTAGTGCCCTGTCTAAAATATATGTCCACGATAAAGTGTACGACGCATTCGTCGAAAAGCTAATTGCCCAGGCAAAAGCCGTTAAAATCGGAAACCCCGCAAAACAAGAAATTTACATGGGCCCGATCATTAACGAAAAAGCTCTCGATCGCTTCTTACTTGCCGTCAAAGAAGCGCGCCAAATTGGCAAAGTTCTTCACGGCGGGCAAGACTTACGTTCCCGACCCGAATACAAAAATGGGCATTTCATTGAGCCCGCCATCGTGGAAGTTCCGCGAACGGCACGCCATTTTACCGATGAGTTTTTTGCCCCGTTGATTGCGCTGACCCGCTTTACGGATCTCAGCGAAGCTATAGATCATGCCAATACCGCACACTACGGTTTAACTGCGGGAATATTTACTGAAGACAAATCACAAATTGACTACTTTATGAATCACATTGAAGCCGGAATTTTGTACGCCAACCGACAAACCGGTGCAACGACAGGCGCATGGCCTGGAGTCCAATCCTTTTGTGGATGGAAAGGATCTGGCGGTACCGGCAAAGGTGGTTGCGGCCCTTATTACGTTTCTCAATTTATGCGCGAACAATCCCGCACCATCATGGAGTAACGACAATGGACCAAACCCTGATTCAACTCCTTTTGATTTTGTGCGTTTACTTCTTGGGAATGCGCTGAACTTAAAAACGAAACCCGTCTTCTGAACAAAGCTCAAAAGACGGGCTCCCTAAAATGATTGGTGTAGCCTAATGCCTTAAATACGTCGGTAAGCGTGAACTTGCGCGATCGAAGCTAAAGCGCGCTGGAACCGAGCGGGAAGACCGATGCGTGGAAGCACGAACCAATCTTGCACTATTCGATCGCATTTTGGCTTGAATACTCAAAATTTCGCGTGCTAAGCGGTAGGCGGGCGTATGAATAATACTTGGATCGAAATGTCCGGCTGCAGTGAGCGTATCACTCAAGCTGCGAGTGGAAGAGGAAAGGGTGAGCGTGTTAAATGTTTTTGCATCGTTGAGCGCATCCACCACGGTGCCTTGATTTGAAACCATATCTACGACAGCACTAGGCTTATAAATGTAAAACACGATGTAGTCCATATCACTTCCAGATGCGACCGGCTCATAAGAAACATAGGAAATTTTATAACCCGGATTAGCGGCAAGGACCTGAGGGGTAAGTGTGGTCTGCTCGGAATCAAGAACACCACTCGGATAAGGGCCAAACACATTGGTATTCACTGCAACGCCTCGGCAATCGTACTCGACCCAAGCCAACATCCCGTAATCACCACTAGGTCCGGTATAAGAATTGTAAACTTCGTTTCCATTTGAATCCGTATACCCCGCATCTTGAGTGCCCGTGCAGCTGTTGTTATTGTACAAAGTGTAACCCGTATTTAAAATTGCATATTTTTGCGCATCAATCCCTTCCACTAAGGGTGTCTCTAGCGCGTTTACAGCGTTTGTTCCGTCGCTATCGGCATAGGTGGAATCATAATTCGCGCAATCAATATTTCCCGCATTCGTTCCATAATATTGCGAAATCACGCAAACATTATTTGCCGCGTCTGCCGCGGGTGGAAGGGGAATCACCGCATCGGACTTGTTACACGCCGTTTGCGCTAACAAAATCCCGGACGCGGCACTGAGGAGAGCAATCGTTCGCTTAGAGTTTTTCTTCATCATATCATAAATCTCCTAATTCGAGAAAACGTTGAGAGGTTAAGAGTAGCCAGAGCAAACTAATGGCTTTTCATTTAATTGTAAATATGTTTTATTTAATAAATAAAAGAAAACCGTTAACGCGCGGCACTTATTAGGATTTTACCTACAATTTTCGTTGAGCGTATGGTAGCCTCGGTCTATGCGATACCCCCAAATTAATACCCCACCCCCTGGCCCAAAAGCGCAATCTTTGATCCATCGAGATCACGCAGTGACCTCACCTTCCTACATTAAGGAATATCCGTTAGTCGTCGACCACGGTGAAGGCGTTTGGATTCATGACGTCGATGGAAATTCTTATTTAGATTTTATGGCGGGCATTGCAGTAACCTCGACCGGACACGCACATCCCAAAGTCGTGAAGGCAGTACAAGATGCGGCAGCGAAGTTTATGCACATTTGCGGAACAGATTTTTATTATGAATCGATGGTCAACGTCTGTGAACGCCTAGCAAAAGCAGTTCCAGGAATGGGGCAATGCAAAGTTTTTTTAACGAACTCAGGAACGGAAGCGGTCGAAGGCGCAATTAAACTGGCCCGATACCATACCAGACGTTCTAAAATCATCGCGTTTCGTGGCGCATTTCATGGGCGTACGATGGGGGCAATTACTCTAAACTCCTCTAAACCCGGGCAAAAAGCGCACTTTGGTCCGCTAGTTCCCGAAGTTTACCATATCCCTTACTCCAACCCTTATCGCTGCGCCTATAATCATCAAAAAGACTGGTGCCAAACCCAATGCGAATGCGGAACGAAGCTTGAAACGGATTGGTTTTTATCCCACTTTGCGCCTGAAGAAGTAGCGGCTATTTTTGTCGAGCCCATTCAAGGCGAAGGCGGATACATTATGCCGGCACCAAAGTTTCTTCAGGATTTAAGGCGGATTTGTGACCAGCATAAAATTATGTTGGTGTTTGACGAAGTTCAATCGGGTGCTGGTCGTACCGGGCACTTGTTTGCTGCAGAAACGTTAGGGGTCGCGCCCGATGTTTTACTCACCGCAAAGGGAATCGCCTCGGGAATGCCTTTAGGCGCCATTGTTGCAAAAACATCGGTCATGACTTGGGCGCGCGGTTCCCATGGCTCTACTTATGGCGGAAACCCCGTCTGCTGCGCGGCTGCAGTTGCTACGCTGGACATCCTTGAACCCCTACTCCCCCAAATCCGTTCGGTTGGAGAATTTTTTATCAACGAACTTAAGCGGCTCCAGAAAAAACACCCGGTCATTGGAGATGTGCGCGGCGTGGGCTTAATGATTGGTGCCGAGTTTGTGCAAAAAGACGGTACACCGGCGGCCGATTATGTGGGCAAACTTGAGCAGCTTGCATTTCGAAAAGGCTTACTCCTCCTCTCGTGCGGAAAGTCAACGATTCGCTTTGCGCCACCCTTAGTGATTACCCAGGACGAAGTAAAAGCTGGCCTCGAGGTTTTAGATCAATGCTTAACCGAGCTCGGAACGCCGTAGATTCATGAGCGCTTTAAGAAAACCGAAACTGAAGCCCAATAAAATTGTTTCAATGAAAGAAGCAGTACAAGATACCGTTACTCCCGGTTGTGACTTGTATATCGAAGGCTTCACTCACCTGATTAATTTTGCTGCTGGCCACGAAATTATTCGGCAAGGCATTAAAGACTTAACCGCAAGCCGCCTCACTCCTGACTTAGTTTATGATCAGCTGATTGAAGCAAACTTAGTCAAAAAGTTAGTCTTTAGCTGGGCAGGAAATCCGGGGGTTGGGAGTTTACATGGCCTGCGGAGACGCTCGCAAAAAGACTCCACTTCCCGAATCGAACTTGAAGAATACTCCCACTTTGGAATGGTGTCGCGCTTACTTGCGGGCAGCTCTGGGCTACCGTTTTGGCCACTTAAAAATTATCAAGGCACTCACATTGCCGACTCGAACTCAAAAATTAAAACAGTGACATGCCCCTATACCGGAGAAATGTTTGCCACCGTACCCGCTCTCCATCCGGACGTAGCAATCATCGCTTGCCAGCGCGCGGATCAAGAAGGAAATGCCCAAGTGTGGGGCCTCATGGGCACCCAAAAAGAATCGGCCTTTGCGGCAAAAAAAGTGATCGTCGTCGCCGAAGAAATTGTCGAAACTTCTGTCATTCGCCGCGATCCGAACCGTACCTTGGTTCCGGGTATTTTGGTGGACCATGTGGTGCACGAACCCTGGGGCTGCCACCCCTCTTATGCTCAGGGATATTACGATCGTGACAACGCTTTTTACGTTCAATGGGAAGAGATTTCCCGTGATCCTAAAACGTATCAGGATTACTTCAATGAATTTGTGTTTGGTGTGAACGATCGCAAGGGGTATTTGTCAAAACTTCAATCCGGCCTCATGGACAAACTAAAAGCAAAGCCGCGGAAGTGCGAAGGAGTCGACTATGGCTACTAATGCGCCAGTAAATTCTACCGCACCCATTACCCCCAGCGAACGGATGGCCGTAAGAGCCTCGCTTGAACTTCAAGACCGCGAAGTAGTGTTCGTGGGCATCGGGTTACCCAATTTAGCGTGTAACTTAGCGCGCGTGACCCATGCACCCCAATTATTTATGATTTACGAAAGTGGGACCATTGGTACTCTGCCCGCCCGGCTGCCCGTATCCATCGGCGATCCTACGTTGGTGACCGATTCTTTGGCTATCGTTTCACAAGCCGATATTTTTCAATGCTACCTACAAGGCGGATTAATTGAAGTAGGATTTCTTGGGGGCGCCCAAGTGGACCGCTATGGGAACATCAACACCACTGTGATCGGCGATTACAACCAACCTAAAATTCGACTCCCCGGTTCCGGCGGCGCTTGCGAAATCGCTACCCACTCGCAGCGCGTGCTCATCATGATGCGCATGTCGCCCAAAAGTTTCGTTGACCACTGTGATTTCATCACTAGTCCAGGGTCTAAAATGGAATCGAATAAACCAGGGCGCGACCTCCATCAGTCGCGTAGTGCGCTTAAATTGCCAGGCGGAGGCCCCACAAAGGCCATTACCGACCTAGGCGTACTTGAAATGATCGACGGCGAATTTACACTGACCGAAATCTACGCCGGCGTGACCGTCGATCAAGTCAAACAAAACTGTGGCTGGGACCTTAAAATATCATCCACGTTAAAAGTAATCACGGAACCAAATCCGGAGGTCATTTCTATTCTCAGAAATAGAATTGATCCGGACCGAATGTACTTGTAAATCTATTCACAAACAAAGTGATCGCGAACAACGGTTTGGGTTTTATTTTTAATGGTAAATTTAAGCAAAGAAGGGCGCGCGTTTGTGTTTACGTCTGCGGACAGTGAATACGCTTCGTTTTGAAAAGAATAGTTTTGAATCCCTGGAGTAACCGGCGCACTTGCCGTAACCGTTGAGGCAAAATAGACTTCCACCATTTGCGAATCCACTCCGTTGCCATAAAAGAACGCAAGTTGGCCTTTTTCGTTTCGTTCGATTTGAACCCAATAGAAGGACTGATACACATAAGGGTTGCGCTTTTTGCAGGCCAAAACGACTTCGGCGCTGGCTACGGTTTGATAAAGAAAAGAGAATAACAACAAGAATTTAATGAGCCTCATAGAATCACTGTAAATGAAACTCATTGTAGCAGCAACCCCATTTAGTTGACTGAAGTCTTTACATCATCTGTCTAAAGTTCGATCAGTTTTAAGAGCTGAGCACAAATATAACAGACTTTAAGAATCAAGATCCTGGCCCACTTCCTGCAGATTATACCATTATATGAAGTTTATTAAATGGGTTCCTGCAGCGCTTTTCGTTGCGCATGTTGGAGTGTTTGCACAGCCAGTTCAAAGCTCCTGTGAAAACGCCTTCGAGACCTATGCTCAATTCACCCTTAAATGGAATGATTTTGCCCGCAAAAATGCAGAAATCATTACCCAAGCTTCTTTTAATGAAGACCTTCATCACTGGCTGAGCCACCCCGTCAGTCAAATCCGAATTGAAAATTTGCAGAATTTAAAAATTGTTCAAAAGCACCTCAAAGCATCCTGTAAAGTGAACTTTACCCGCTACATGAACCTGGCCAAAAAACTAAGCGAAATTTCCAAACAACCTGAATTGTATTCAGACTTAATGGAAACACTGAGCGCACTTAAAAAAAGAAAGCCCGCTCGCGCAAGTGCATTTACTCAAGGGAAATTGGACGACCTTGCTAAGTCCTTTAGGAAACTAAAGCGCAACACGTTAATGATTACCCACGCCCTTACTGAACTCCAAGAAAGCAAATGCCTGGAGAACATGAAGCAGGAAGGCGAATTCAAATCCCTTGCGGACGACGAAGCCGCTGCAATCTACACCCACTACCTCAATAATTATTTATTGTCAGGCGGAGCGATTGCCAAATATTCGGATAAGCCATTTCAATCGGTCTCGTCCACGCAAAAGTCGCTCAAGAAGGAAATCCAAACCGCACTGACTTCGGGCAACACCGTGTATGCAGCAAACCTACAAGAACTTGTAGACCACAATAATGCGCCACGAACATTTATTGCGCGCAAATCATTTCACGCTTGCCCAGTGGCGACCGTTGCAAAAATCAAAATTTTTCTTCCAAAGGGAATTGAAGTAACTGCTTCGGCTCAATTAAAAAACGAATTAGAAGTCATTTATGAAGACGCAACCCTCTGGTCAGAACACCAAGCCATTCAATATGCGGACACCAACGTTCAACATTATCCCTTACTCGTCGCGAAGAATAAAATTGCCTCTCTTGGAACCTCTCTCAATTCTTGGATCAATCAAGGACTTGCGCAAGCTTCCCGAGCTAACCAAGGTACGGAGCTGGCGGGTACTCAGCCTTAGTGATCGCTTGTATTTTTTAACAAAGCTGGATTTATTGCCAAAATTAGTAATAAGTGCCTGTGGTCGCAATTTTATCTTTTCTATAAATCACTGCGCCTTTTTTTGTCTCGTTTGCCCTGCACTCCACTAAGAGAGTAGGTTTTTCGGTCGGACTACTTGTGCTCGAATCATCCCACTTTTCCATTACACACATTTCGCCATCAGAGTCATAAGCATAGACTTTATGTAGCCCGAAATGATCCCATGCTTGTTGGTCAAAACCCGCTCGATGAGTAGTATGATCAATAATAAAGTGTTTATTTAAGGAACGATTAACCTCTGCAAGAAGGCGATTAGCATCATTCAAAGCGAAGCACTTAGGCTGCAATGACTTCAAATTTTAGATTTGGATACAAGATTTCAAGATAGCCTAGTAAGCGATCAATTGAATAGCGTTCCAATTTATAATGAATAATCCTGCTCATTTCTGGCTCATCCACATGAAGCTTTACTGCCAAATCCTTTTGCGTGATTTGAGTCTCTAATTGATATTGAATTATCTTACTACAAATGTTTGCTTTTATTCGATCTACCAGAGGAGCACTTGCGTCTAGTACCGTACTACCCATTATTTCATTACTTGATAAGCGCTCCCTAATTTCTGCAAGTTTTTTTTCATCTGGCCAATTCTTCCTTTTAGTTTCACTCATAGTCGCCACCTACCTCCTAAACGCGTTTACTACACCCACATAAAGCTTTTCATTTTCAAGGAGCCACACAAGACGATAATTCAACTCTTCAAACTTAAGGGGATCAGCAACATAATATTGAAAATCTGAATCAATCGTTTCTGGTTTAAAAAACTTTCCATCTAATAGCCCCACTAGCTTCAAGATAAGTTCATCATTCATCGAATCACTGTGATTAATTTCATAGTGTGGGTCGATAAGCACTTCGGTGATTTTAAAGCCGTTAATTTTAAAACTGACCGGATAACTTCTTCTTGGCTTCATCAAACCTATTTTAGAAAAACTTGTCAGTTTTGACAAGTTTTTATTCACTTCCTTCAGTAGCAAGATTGTTTCACGCTTACTTTTTACTTTATGCCTGCTAAAAGGGTTTAATGGTTGGTCGAAAAACCCAATAATTTCAACGACTGATTCTCGAAACATTTACCTTTTAGCGCAAAAGGGAAAATACATCGTTACGGTTAAAGAAGAAAGGTGCGGATATCTGCGCATGAGCTGTATTCGAAAAAAATAATAGTACAATTAAGACGGTCGCATTTTTCATGCTCTCAGCACTTAAATCTACTAATCAACAAATGCTTTAAGCAACTTCGCCCGCGAGGGGTGGCGGAGTTTCCGAAGTGCTTTGGCTTCAATTTGTCGAATCCGTTCCCGGGTAACGAAAAAATCTTGTCCCACTTCTTCTAACGTATGATCGGATTTTTCGCCGATCCCAAAGCGCATGCGCAATACTTTTTCTTCCCGTGGGGTCAACGTTGAAAGCACTTTTCGGGTTTGCTCCGATAAGTTCAAGCTAATCACCGCTTCCGATGGATTAATGATATTCTTATCCTCAATAAAGTCGCCTAAGGATGAATCCTCTTCCTCACCGATTGGGGTCTCTAGCGAGATCGGCTCTTTCGCAATTTTTAGAACCTTTCGAACTTTGTCGACCGGCATTTCCATCTTCACTGCAATTTCTTCAGGCTGAGGTTCTCGGCCCAATTGCTGCATCAGCATCCGCGAAGTCCGCACCAACTTATTAATCGTTTCAATCATGTGAACCGGAATCCGAATCGTTCTGGCCTGATCTGCAATGGCGCGAGTAATGGCTTGGCGAATCCACCACGTCGCGTAGGTAGAAAACTTATAGCCCCGGCGATATTCGAATTTATCGACCGCCTTCATCAGGCCGA
>CAIMNF010000395.1 GCA_903842755.1 Oligoflexia bacterium | reverse complement strand
TGACCTTGTGGCTGTTAGCGGTAATTCCAACCTTTTTGCCCTCTTTGACCAAACTACAGATCATGTGGGACGCCGTATAAGTTTTACCGGCACCTGGGGGGCCCTGGATCGATAAAACTCGACCAGAAAGTGACTTTATAATCCGGCATGCGGCTTTGATACCTTCTTCCTCCGGCATACGAAGAGCAATGCCCTCTCCAAGCGGGGGTTCTTTCAGCAACAAGGATTTTGCGACGGAGTAAGACTGTCGATTGGCCAGGCCATTTTTTTCAATGTCTGCCGCTATTCTATAAATTGCTTCTGACTGGGCATCTTTTCCGAAAAATTCAAATCTGAAGATGGCTTCGGGATGGAGTTCAATTGTCTTCTCCATCTTTTTAATATCAATCCAGCCCTCTTCGACCGAGATATTGGCTACCGCTCCTAAGTCCTGCATCCCGAAAGCAATGAGCTTGTTGCCTTCTCGGATATCGGTCTCTTGTGGTGGAAAGCGATAGCGATGTGTAGGAATTCGCCCTGCCCCGGGCACCGCACCCACAAAGGTTAATTGCGAGAGAGCAGCGCGTTCCTCCAAAAGATCGGCGACAGTTAATGCCCCCAATCGAAATTTTTCCCATAGAGCGGATTTATTTTCGCGCCAATGCCATTCGATCATATTTGCAATTAGCCATTTTGCTTGTTGATCTGCATTTCGCTCGAGAGCGTCTACAGGCAAATCTCGGGTTAATAATTCAAAAAGTGCCGCGTTTCTTGCACTTTTCTCAGTCGACGGTTCACCCGCCTCGGCCGTTGCCGCAACCGGCCGCTCCAGTTCAACACCTTTGGCCACGAGTTCGGACCGTACATTCTCAAGCCAGTCACGCAACCGCCACGTCGATACACAATCATCCCTGTTATATTTTTTGACAACACGAAGTTCCGACAACTTGATCGATTTCGCGTTATTGAGTTCAATGGCTGCCTCAAGCTGAGCGCGCATCGATCCTGCGACCCTGAGTTCCTGTTCGCGATTGAACTTGTATAAAGGCTCAAGCTTCTTGATCGAGTAACTCTCCACACTTGCTCGTATCGCTTGGCGAACAACGGCTAAAAGATCAACAAATTTCTGCCCCCGCAACAATTCGTCTACTTCTAATTCACGTGAACCATAACGCCCCATGAGACGCTTGAGCGCCGAGGGTTCGTAAGGCGCAAAATGATAAATATGAAAATCCGGGTAAGTAAGGCGACGCTGAATGACAAAATCTATAAAGCGCTCAAAAATTGCCTTTTCGCGATTACGGTCAAAAGCCCAGTCCGAAACGTATTTCTCGTTGCCGTTTTCGTCAAGGAAAGTGTAGCCGAAAAGGTATTCAAGGCCACCTCCTGCGACAAAGGGATCCCCTTCAATGTCAAAGAATACGTCCCCCTTTGATGGTTCCGGCAATCGGTTGAAGCCGAATTTAGGTTCAACCGGCAAAATTTCATAAATTGTTTCTTGTTTGGCTCGGCCTTCAACCTGAATTCGCGCCTGCTCGCGAACTTTAATAATACCATCAGAAGATCCCTTCTTGGGTTTCCAGCTCAGGGGCACTGGCATCTTCGACAGAGCATCCACCGTATCAATATTGTGCGCCTCCAATTCTGCCGTGTGCATTCGCGACACGCCTGCAACAAGGCTAAGATGATCGTCGTGACGCCGACGCCGGTCACATTCCAGTTGCCACCGGCAAACTTCGCAATGATCAACAGGATCGGGATACAAGTCTGAAAATTGACCTTGTTTGACGGCGTTTTCAAGGCTCGACTTCACTTTTCTGAAATAAGCCGAGTAATCAGTCGTACGATAGCGCTCTTCTTTAAAATTATCAGAAGGCGGAACCACATAAACATATTCCGGCACATCACCCTGTATCCGGGCCATCAGCTCAGCATAAAGGCTTAACTGTAAAAGCGTGCCGCCCTTTGTCTCTGTTGCTAACTTTGTGTCCATCACCTCGTAGGACCAGTTTCCAAGCTTGCTCGGTACGGAAATTTTTCTTAAAATATCAGGGCGGCCGATCCAAAACCCATCCATAAACGCAGCTTGAACAATAATATCGGCTCCGTCCTTCATGAATTGTTTGGTCTGAGTTGCGGTATCCTCGTTGATCCGATCACCCTCAACGACAGAAACCGAATGCCCTTTCTGCCGTAAATGTTCGATATAATTCTTCTCATGGGTGTCACCGCGCGTGCGGAGTGCCGTCAGAAACAAATTATTTTCAACCGGCTTCGCTCGGCGTTTATGGGCAACCTCGAAATCCAAACGCGTCAAATATGAGCAATTAAGATGGCCGACCAAATCTGAGGCACTCAGCTTCATCTCATTTTCGGAAATATACATTTTAAACGCCCCAAAAAAGACCTATAAAACTCAATTCGTCCTCATTGTGCCCGAATCCTGGCCTTCCTTGTCCATTTATTATGGCACATCTACGACACACCATTATGCTATGAGGGAGACAATTTTTGACATCCCCTTATCCATACTGCATTTTTAAATATTGGAATTTTGAATGTGACGAAAAATAGTTTTTTTTAGCCCTCGAAGATCTAACGGAAAATGCCATTTTAGAAGAAATCCTATCTCACAAACAGATTCAAAAAAATCTCACGGCTAATTTTGCCTTCGGTTGCGTCCGTAAAGTGCTGTAAATTCTGAGGTG
>CAIMNF010000394.1 GCA_903842755.1 Oligoflexia bacterium | reverse complement strand
CCTGCTTGAGGGCGTCCAAGAGCGCCCCCTCATCGAGAACTTGACCTCGAGAGGCATTGATCAAGATAACTCCGCGCAATTTTGCAAAGTCACTGGGCTTCATCATATTTTGAGTGTCTTCCGTCAAGGGGACGTGAAAGCTTAAAAAATCGACTCTCGAGAGAAGCTCCGCAAAGCCCAATTTTTCGACCCTGAGGCTCTTAAATTCGGCGTCCTCGATAAAGGGATCAAAAGCCACGACGTGCATATTAAAAGCTTGTGCGATCTCGGCCACTCGTGAGCCGATGCGCCCAAGACCCACAACTCCAAAAACTTTGCCACCAAGCTCAGTCCCTACGATGTCTTCGCGGTTCCATTGTCCAGACTCCAAAAGTTTTCGGCCCTCTTGAATTCGTGTCGCAGTGGCTAGCAATAAACTCCACGTCAGTTGGGCTGCGCTTTCGATATTGGCTTTCGGAGTGAACATCACGGTGACGCCCCATTTGGCAGCCGCTCTTAAGTCGATATGATCGAAACCGCTCGTGCAAGTGATGAGGACTTGTAAGTTTTTGGCACGACTGAAAACTTTTTCGTCCACTCGGGTACGACTGCGGATGATAAGACCATTGACGTCGTCAAGATTTTCCTTGGAGAGATCTGGTGAAGCTGTTTGTCGTACGAATAAAAAATCCTGTTGTTTCAGAGTTTGTAAAGAAACTTTGGAAAATTTATCGGTGATGAGAACCGTTTTACGTTTCAACATGCTGGATCCATGCTCGCATTTCCAGTTCCAATTGGCTTTCGGATTTTGCGAATTTTAAATCTGGATTGATCGTGAGTAAAGTTTCGCGAAGACGGAGCATCAATTCGAACATTTGCTTCCAAGAAATATAGCCCATATGACCCACGCGTAAAATTTTGCCTTTGGCTTCATCTTGGCCCCCCATCACAGTGATATGATGATTTTTTTCAAGCAGGCTTCGCACCTTTTGGCTGTCCATTCCTGCCGGCACATTCAGAGCTGTCACGGAATTGCTGGGTGAATGGGAATAAAGCGACAAACCTAAATCCGGTGCAAAGTGTCTGGTGAAGCGGGCTCTGTTATCGATTTCTTCTAAATGCTTAGTGAAACCCTTTTCTAAAATGATTTCTAGTGCGACGTCCAGAGCACGAATCAGCGAAACATTGGAGCTAAAAAAAGTTTCTCCTTTGAGATTGGCCGCTTTTTCTTTGCGAATATCAAAATAAAAGCGGGGAGTGCTTGCACTTTCAAAGCGGGCGGCGGCTTTTTTAGAAAAAGAAACGAAGCTTAAACCTGTGGGCAGCATAAAAGCTTTTTGCGAGCCTCCCACAATTCCATCGATGGCCCACTCGTCCATCGGTAAAGGCATGGCACCCACGGCCGTGATGCCATCGACTAAAAACAAAGTATCAGGATAATTTTGAATGAGGTGTCCCAGCTCACGAATAGGATGGGAGACTCCGGTGCTGGTTTCGCAAGCTTGGCACATCACGATTTTTGTTTCGGGATGTTTCTGCAAAAACTCAGCCACATTGGAGGTTTTTACGGCCTCGCCCCAGGGGACTTTGAGGCGATGCAATCTTGCGCCGTAGGTTTTGGCCATCTCACACCAGCGCTCGCCAAACTTACCTGAGTCCACTCCCAGAACCAAATCACCGGGGCTCAACACATTGACAAGGAGAGCCTCCATGCCGCCT
>CAIMNF010000393.1 GCA_903842755.1 Oligoflexia bacterium | reverse complement strand
TCTGGACAAGAGTAGAAAGTATGCAGAAATGATCATGTCCTGATCCTCCGTTTTTTAAGTTTACCATAGTCGTAGAGAAAATGAGTGGTGTCAACGAAGTGGCACCATGAAATGCCTACCGCTCAATTGAATTGGGCTAAGGAATGGACAAAACGAAACTAGGGACAGAGTGCATCCACTTGGAAGACCTGATCCCTCAAACGCAATAAAAGCTAGATGTAGGCTAATTTTGCCTCTTTCACTGTTGGCATTTTCCTTGCGATACTTAGGGATGAGGTGCTTATGGGCCAAGGAAGGCTGGTTAGTATTCTAGTGGGTATGGTTTTGTTAACAGGATGTGGAAAAGGAACCCAAGGATGGTCTTCATTTCCAGTGCCGATTTACTCTTCTTCGTCGCTCTTATCTTCAACTCAAGCGCAATCGGATTTTCAGGATGCCATGGCTTTTTGGGAACAAAAAGCGGGCAAACAAATTTTTGATTATAAAGGGACTTGGGATTCGTCTCAGTCCTATGTTTCGGGGTCGGTTACGAATCCAAGTTCCATTAACGGGAATGTGATTTTTTTCCAAGATCCTTGGCCATTTGCGCCGAATATCGTTGGTGAGACCACAGTGCATTCGGACAACCAAGAGATTAAAGGTGCATTGGTGATGATTAATCCCAGCACCCAATTTTGCAGCGGGGACTGCACCGGACAAGAGTACATGACCAGTCAACGGAAAACGTTTACCCATGAACTTGGCCATTTTATTGGGTTGGTGCATATTCAAGATCAAACGAATATTATGTATCCGGATGCGACCCCGGGTGGGACGCTCAGCGGGTTAACCGTTGATCAAGCTACGTTGACTTCTCTTACTGTTGGCCGATAGGAATAAAAGTGCTTTACGGATAGCCCATCCTTGTTGAAAATAAACCAATGGGAAGAGTGGGGAATGGATTTATCAAATGTGGAGCCTTGGCGATTTTTTTGTTCGCGCCTAGTGTGCTTGCCTGGGGCCCGCTTGGTCATCGAATGGTTGCCGAGACTGCCGCAATTTTGGTCGCAGATGACTTGCCTGAGTGGGCGCCGCTCTTTGGACCCTATCGTACCTCGCTTGGAATTTATGCAAATCTTCCTGATTCATTGTTTAAGCACACCGATGGGCACGAGGGTCAATTAGAAGGGCCGACCCATTATTTAGATGTGGATGTCATTCAGGGGGCCCTCGGACCTCACGCTCTTTATAATCTTCCAGCGACGTATACGGATGCGGTGAAGAGACTTAATGAAAAGTTGGGAAAGGCTGAAGCGACAAAGATCGGAAGCTCGCCGTGGAGAATCAAACAGTTGTTTAAACTGGCCCAAGCGAAAATGGTGGGAATCCAGGAACTTTCGGGACGCTATCAAACCGGAGAGGCTTCGACGGGAGACGCCGCAGACTTTTATCAAGGCCTTTATTTTTTAGGGTTAATGTCGCATTACACGGGCGATGCAACTATGCCTTATCATGCCACTTCGGACTGGGACGGCCTTCTGAAACAGGAACAAGGAATTCATTTTTATTTTGAAAACAATTGCGTGAATGTACTAGAACCCGGTCTATCTTCCGATGTGCGGGACGCTGTTCGACGGAATCAAAAAAAGTGGAGTTCCGAATGGCTCGGTTCTGGAACGAAATCCTTTAATGAAGAATCAGCGATCAAAGTCGCGTTTGCGGTTTTCTTAGACTCGAAAGAAGCGATTGATTCCGTGTCTAAGGTAGATCGTGAAAAGGTCATTTTAGCGGTGGAGCCAAAAGTAAAAAGGCGCGATGACCGCGAAGGGTGTATTTTTTTTAGACCGATTTTGGTGGAACAGCTCGCCAAAGGGGCTTTTTTTACGGCAACTTTGTGGAAGGCTGCCTTACCCAAAAAAGCAAACTTGGCACACGCCGCAAGTCTTCAGTTTATTAATTATCTTGCGAACCCAAGCTATTTAGTACCGGATTATTTGGACAATTAAAAATCGCCTGAAAATGAAACCGCTGAATTGCAGGGTAGCGATTCCGGAATTCAAATATAAAATACGGAATTGAAGTCGATTTGCGCTCACAGCTACGGTTTAAAAAATTTAAAATGTCGTCAAAATGTTCGGCACTGGGATTGCCTGACCAGAGCACCCAAAGTGGTTTTTTTAATTCTTGAAAATCGGCGTTGAGTTCTTCATAAGTATCGAAGGATTTTTGGGTTATAAAGGGTGGGAGTGAATAAAAAGGAATGGTGGGCCCGTGATGGTGAACAAGCCAGCGCTGCTGCGGCGTCGATTCGTTATGAGGTGCATCTGAAATGGAGTAATGATGCATCATCAGTAAGGGCCAAAACCCAAGGTTGGGTAAGGTAAAGCTACACCATGCTAATGCGGGAAGATTCACCACGACCCATGCCTTTGACCAGAACCTTTTCCAGCCTAAGACGGCAATGATGGGTAGAAAATTAAAGAGGGGGAATAAAAAACGATATTCTTTATTGCTGATGAAGCAATGGAATGCAAAAAACACACTACTAAAAGCGAGCAAAGGGTCAATTCTAAACTTTTTAAAATAGCCCCAGATGCCGATCAAAAGCGGAACCGAGACCACCGGATGAAGTTCCAGCATCCAAACAAAATATTGGTACCAAGGATGCGGACTAAAGGTTAAGGCAACACCTTGAATGAGGTTCACATGAAAATAACGATACGGAGTCAGTACCCACTCGCCGTAGCCAATGCGGTCTACTCCCAAACCAAAAGCAGCGGCCACCATAAAACCAATTAAGCAATAAAGATGCGGAAGTTTAAATCGGCGTTCTTGCATCAACCAGTAGGCCGCTAAGCCCGCAAGGCCCACCGCGACTTGGTAGCGGGCTGTAAATGAAAGACCAAAAAGGATGCCCAGCCACAAATAAGGAACTGATTTTAGGGAAGTCGATTTTTTCTCAATAGAGTAGGGCGAAGAATTTTGGGGCATGATTCTATAAAACTGGGCAAAAGCAAGCGTTAAGAATATTCCCGCTAAATTTTCGCTGGAAGAGCGACAATGCACGTAGGGCAAAAACCAAAGAGTAGCGATCACCCAAGCGCAAGCTTGTGCCGGGAAATCGGAACCCAGGTTTTTTTTAAATACTTTCCAGAGCGAGTAAAGTGCGCCCAAGTTAGCAGCTGCATACAGTTCGCGTGCGATTAAGCTCACCGAGATTGGGTTAAAAAAACGAAGCCAAAGCGAAAACTTGATGAGCAGAACATGCAAAAAAGGTTGGAGTAAGGGTCTAATTTTTGCTGAAAATTCCCAAGGGAGGCCCGAGGCATCAGGCGCGTTTCCAGCTAAAAAATTTGCAAATTCCCAAATCGAGTAATGTTCGTCCGGGTGATGGTAAAACGCGGAGTAATTTGCAGCCACTGCATGAAGGACGATTGCAATAAACCACGGGAGCGCAGTGGGTAATGAAACGAAACGTTTAGAGTCCATGGGTTGAAAAAGGGTAACGTATTCTTCGGGGCAGGTGCCGACGTACTGCAGCTGCGCCATCGGGGCCCTGGTGACCGCCGTCGAGGCGCGCT
>CAIMNF010000392.1 GCA_903842755.1 Oligoflexia bacterium | reverse complement strand
GCTTCGTCCGGTTCTGGAAGGACTTGCTTTGTGGGCCTCAACTTACCTGAAAGAGTTTCACGGTGATTTGGTATCGGTGACCGACAAAAGGGGTAGGAAAAAAAGTCCTAAATAAACCTTCAACTCATTTTTTTTTGAGAATGATAAATTCCACTTCGGCCCGAAGCGAAGTAGCTTGCGAAACAACCAATCGCAGCATACGCACCCACTTCAAAACCAAAAAGTTCTGCTGCCATAATCGAACATGCAAGTGGCGTCTTTGCCGCGCCTGCAAAAACCGAAACAAAGCCAATGCCTGCGGCTAACGAAATGGGAATCGGTACGATCAACGTCAGTGCATTTCCTAAGGTTGCGCCCATAAAAAGTAGCGGCGTCACTTCGCCGCCTTTAAAGCCAAGCCCTAAGGTCCATGCAGTCAATACCAGTTTACCCAGCCAATCCAAGGGCAATACGGGTGTACTTAAGGACTGCACCATTAACGGCACCCCTAAACCTGCATAGCGAGTCATCACAGGAAAAAAATAATAAATGCCCGAAAGGATCGCCCCACCGATCATTGCCCTAAGCGGTAAAAACGGCAGCCATTTTTTAGAAATCGATTTAATCCTATCCATGAACCACGAAAAAAATTGAGCAGTAAGGCCAAAAATAATCCCCGCAACTCCGGCCCACAATGCCCATTTCACTAAAAAACCGCTCTCAAATACGGGGTGGCTATAGGGAGTATGGTGAATACCAAGGAAAAGTGTTATGGAATGCGCGACAAACGCGGCTACAGCGCACTCGATTACCGCGAAAAAATGAAATTTACCGACTGACATCACTTCTAACCCAAAAACCGTCCCCGCAAAGGGAACACCAAAGACTGATCCAAAACCCCCGCTCATTCCGGCCATCAGTAAGGTTCGCCTTTCGGCCGGATTAAATTTAAGAAAGCGGGTCAACTGATCGGCAATCGATGCTCCCATTTGAACTGCCGTACCTTCGCGACCAGCCGAACCTCCAACGAGATGGGTGAATAAGGTTCCGATCAACACGAGGGGCGCCATTCGGAACGGAACCACCGCTTTTGGCTGATGGAATTCCTCTACGATTAAATGATGTCCCTTCTCTACCGATTTTCCAAAAAAATGGTATATGCCCCCAACGAGGAGTCCGCCCATGGGGAGCAAATAAAGAAAAATCGCGTTTCCATCGCGGAGCGAGGTTACTTTTTCCAATAGCGCAAGAAATACGGCAGATGCAACTCCGCACGCGACTCCAATGAGCGAAGAGACTGCGATCCACTTTGAATAATACTTTAAACGATTTGCGAATATTTTTTTCTGTTTCAAGGTCAGCTCGTACCTTTATTCAAGTTCGCATACACTAAATATTTTGACTAGTGCTTAAACTATTTCTACACTGCCTATAGAAATGAAACCACCGATTCGGCACCCTCGATTAAACCCGGCCCGCGACCCAGAGCTTCAACAATTTGCCGCTCATATTGGAAAATTCATCGAATATTGGGGCTTTAAGTCCGTCCAAGGAAAAATCTGGTGTTATTTGTACCTTTCAAAGACACCGCTTAGTTCAATCGAAATCAGCAAATTGCTTAAAATTTCGCCCGCGTTGGTCACTCAATCGGTCAAAATATTGTTGGATTACGAGGTCATTCACCGCGCCGATAAAGGCGCAAATGGAGTGCTCCGCTTTACGGCAAACCCAAATATTTCTGAGCCCATTTTAAAAGTACTGATGGGGCGTGAGCAGAAAATTCTAGAACAAATTAACCATTTGGGAGCGGAGCTTACAAAGGTGTCGACGCAAGAATCTACGTCTGGTTACGCTCTCGACCAACAAAAGCTAGCACAACTTCAGCAATGGATCGGTTTTGCTTCGATGATTTTTGAGTCGGCAATCGTGCTTTTGTCGCAAGAGGGAAACCCTTTATCGAATTCTAGTGCCGACCTTTAAACTTCCCAGTGGTAAAGAAAAACATTCCCCGGCCATAATCTCAGACATTCTCGCTCACGCCAGCCGCAATATTTTGTTACCTCTAACCGAAGTCCATCTGGCCCAGGAAAAGCATCGCTACTGAGCTGTAAGTATTGGTAGTATTTTTTTCGTCCAGACAGAACTGCCCCAAGTCTTACGGTCCACCAAGCCACGGCTGTCAGAATCGCACGCTTAATCCAAGAATCAGAATGATTCGGATCGATCGGGTTCCCAAACTCCAAAATAAGAACGTGAGCACCCTTTTTTAACACTCTCTTCATTTCCTGGAATGCCTTTGCCCGATCACTAAAATTTCTTAAGCCAAAAGAAACGCTGATCCCCACCAAGCTTTGATCCGGAAAGGGCAAATTTATACTATCGGCCAAAATCCAGCGAATCGGCGACGAATCTCCGAAATGCGCACGCGACTTTTCTTTCGCGCGATCGAGCATTCTTGGCGCGTAATCGACCCCCACGACCTCCACCTTCACTCCGAATCGCCGCTGAATCATGAGGGCCAAGTCGCCAGTTCCCGTGGCTAAATCAAGCCATCTGCCCTTCGTGTCAGCGGGAATGCAGTGGACTAATTTTCGCTTCCAAAGCCTGTGCATCCCCAATGACAACAGGTCATTTACCAAATCATAGCGTTCGGAAAGCGAATCGAACATTCGCCTGATCGATTTTGAATTTCGCTTTCGGATTTCGCGCATTTTTCTTTCACTCTATTTTGCAGATAATGATCACTTATTTAACATTTACAATATCATAAATATTATGATATTCTCAAGCAAATGGTTAAACCTCGGCATGACATTTTTTCTTGGGCCTCAACGTGGTGGAAAGCGGTTAGACCATTTTCCTTTACCGCCTCCCTTATTCCAGTCCTTTACGGCGCAGCTCTGGCGGGACTAGCTGGGCAGCTGAAGCTGCTTCCGTTGATCCTTTTAGCGAATGTGGCGCTTCACGCAGGCGCGAATTTGATCAGCGATGCCTATGATTATTGGAACGAAGTGGACTTACCGGGAACCTCAGGGTCAAGTGGGGTCATCACGAGCGGAGTACTTAGCCCATCCCAGGTTTATCGGGGTGGTTGGATTTTGTTTTTAGTTTCCTTTTTAGTAGCAATTCCACTCCTTCTTATCCGGGGACTTCCTCTTTTCATTCTTGGGATCATTGGCATTGCGGGGAGCTATTTTTACTGTGGCGGCCCCAAGGGCTATAAGTACCTAGGCTTAGGAGACTTTTTTATCGGACTTTTTATGGGGCCCTTCATGGTGTACGGGTCTTATGCGACGTTGACCGGGGACTTTGGTCCGATTGGAAAAATAGCTCTTCTCTCCCTTCCAATCTCCTTTTTAGTGGTCAATATTTTGCATCTCAATAATTTCCGAGACATGGATACCGACCAAGGAACCGGCGTGACGACCGTTGCGGGCCTCTTAGGTCAAAGGGGCTCTGTCCTCTACAGCGCAAGCTTAATGGTCGGTGCCGTTATTTTAGTTCCCATTTTTTCATTCTTAGGATTTCTTCCAATTTCTTCCATGATTGCCTGTGCAGTTATTTTTCCAATGATTGGCCTGATTAAAAAGTTAATGACCGTTACAGCTCCGCTCGCGTTCGCCCTCCAGGGAACGGACAAAGCGGCAGCAAAAATTCACGTCCTGTTTGGAATCTTAATCAGTAGCTCAGCAGCGATTTTTACCGTGTTAAAGAAGGTCCCATGATTCTTGGAATCGGCTTAGCCATTTTTCTTTGGTTTTTGATGTTTGCCCCCTTTACCTCGCTCACCCACGAAATCCACCAACATTATTTTTGGCCCTTGATGAGCTGTTCGGCACTGATTCTCTCCACACTTGCGTTCCGAAACCTGAAAACCAGCGTTTGGCCACTCCTCCGAATCAACCGAACATTTGTTTGGATTGGAATTGGACATTCAATTGCGCTTTATGGTCTATCACGCTTTGGGGTGTACCTGATGATTGCCTTATTTGGAAATCCGGCCCAGCAGGCCATTGGGCGCATTTATGAGATTCGATCACAGCTCTCCGTCGTTTGGATTTTTGCTCTGATTGCCCTTTTGATTGCCCCGGCGGAGGAGCTCGTTTGGCGGGGTTGGATTCAGAATCGTTTGCAAGAAAAAATAGGTCAAAAAAAGGCCTTTTTTCTGACCGCGCTGATTTATAGCGGAATCCATGCGTGGTCTCTCAACCCACCGCTATTGCTCGCTGCATTTGTTTTAGGATTACATTGGGGCTATTTATTTCGCAGATTCCAATCCATTGTTCCGGGCCTGATTTCACACGTCCTGTGGGACTTGGCGATTTTCGTGGTGTTTCCTATTCCGCTTTAACTAGGTCATCCGCTTAGAACTAAATTCAATCAACTGTTTTAACTCAAAGAAATTGCGTCCTTCTGTTTCCAAGCTTTCCAAGGCAGTAAGTGCCCGTTCAATTTCATTCGTTACTTTTTCAAATACAGCCTCTAGCGCAAGCCTGAGTACGGCAGAGGATTTAAAATCCTCAAAAGAAGTCGGGTCATTCGGAAGGGGCTGACCGGCCTTAAGCACTTCAAAAAATACGGAGTTTAGCAAGCCCTCGTGCCAGTCTTTGAATGCAGCTTTCCCTGTACCCTCGATAAAATCCAAACAATCGTCGCGAAGTTGAAACGCACTTCCTAACGCGCGCCCTAACGTTCGCGCCAGCTTTATTTCAGCTGTTCCACACCCCATCAACACAAAGGGCACTTCACAGCACCATTCCATCAAGGCACCGGTTTTTAAAAAGCGAATTTGACTTAAAATTTCTTCACTGACTTCAGTTTTCCCTAACCAGTCTAGCTGGAGCCATTCGCCGGTTGATAGGTTCTCGACTACTTCAGCCATTCGCTGAGTGATATACGAATTCCCTAGTTCACAAAGCTCCGATACTGCACGCGCAAGTAAAAGGTCGCCCGCAAGAACTGCTTTTCTTTCGCTTAAAAGGACATTCAACGTAGGCTTATTTCTTCTTGCCGTGGCTTGGTCGATGACGTCGTCATGCGCAAGCGAGGCGGCATGTACTAATTCAGCCACCCGCGCATATCCTTTTACCTTAGACCACGGTAGCCCTAACCCTTCCGCGATCATTAAGCAAAGCCTAGGCCGCCACCGTTTTCCACCTTTTAATAAAACCCGCTCTGAAACCTCATAGGCATCAATGAGGGGGGATGGGTTTCTTAACGTTAAATCGAGGGAGTCAATTAAGTCGTCGTGAGGGCTGAAGTCGTGCGCAATTTTTGTCATCGGGACCATCATGAACTCCTTACGATTGGAATATTATAACATTTATACTTTCATAAATGTTATCCACTGTCAAAAGCTCATTTTAAACTCAGCCCGTTTATTTTCATACATCCTCCATGGGAAGCCTTTCCTTGTCCGGTCAAATCAAGTAACTTGTCGAAATGAATCGGAACCGAAGAAAAAAGACCGCCCGATGGGTCATTAAGGCCGGGAGTAACCTCATCTGCTCGGGTGGCCCCCTGCTGATTCGGGCGTGGATGGCCCAAGTTGCAGCCCTTCGCTTTGATCATCAAATTGAAATCATTTGGGTATCCTCCGGGGCAATTGCCACGGCCGTAGATCGCACTCATTTTAAGAAGAAAACAAAATCGCTCTCCGAAAAGCAAGCCCTCTCTGCAATCGGACAGCCATTAGTCATGGACCTTTATAACATCGCCCTTCAAAGCCAAGGGTTGCTTGGATCACAAGTTCTAATCACCTACGAAGATCTTGCAAGCGCCGATCGCAGAAAAAATTTCCAGAACACGTTAGAGCAACTGTTGGAGTGGGAGGTGACCCCCATCTTGAATGAAAACGACGCAGTCGCCACCCAAGAAATTAAATTCGGCGACAACGATTCACTTTCGGCCCGTGTTGCAAAAGTGATGAAGGCGGATCGGTTGGTGATTTTAACCGATGTCCATGGACTCTATGATCAAGACCCCCGCAAACACCCGGAAGCAAAGCTGATTCAAGAACTCCCAGGAGTCAGTGCCTCGCTTCTTAGAAAAGTTGCTCTTTCTTCTGGAACCGCTGCGGGTTCATCGAAAGGCACGGGTGGCATGTATTCGAAAATTTCTGCCGCAAAAATGGCTTCTGACGCAGGAATCGATACCTGGTTGATTCAAGGCGATGTCCCCCAAGTCCTCAATCAAATCGCCAAAAACAAGGCGGTCGGCACCCATATTCTTGCACGTAAAAATAAGGCGAGGGTCGGATGATTTCACCAGAACTCAAAGAAAGATTAATTAAAATCAAGCGCGCCACCCGCAGCCTAAGAACCCTTCCGCCAGAAATTAAAAATAATATTTTAAAAACGCTCGAAGGAAAGTTAACCACCAAGGAACAGGAAATCCTTCAAGCAAATCGGGCAGATCTTACGGAACTGAGCAGCGGGGTAACGAGTGCGTTTCGCGATCGATTAACCCTAACTCCTGCAAGGCTTGCACAAATTAGGTCTAGCTTAATTCAAGTCGCAGAGCTTTCTGACCCTGTTGGCGAAGTAGTAGAGCAACGAGCGTTAGAGAACGGATTAAAGATCAAGCGGGTTCGGGCCCCGCTTGGGGTGATCTTTATGATTTTTGAATCCAGACCCAATGTGGCCATCGAGGCGTTTTCGCTTGCCCTGAAGTCCGGAAACGCATTAATTCTGCGCGCGGGCAAGGAAGCAAAAAACACGGTAAACCTTTTTTATCAAGCCATTGCCGAGTCGCTCAGCGAGAATCACGTTAGCCCCGATTTGTTTTTAGGAATCACGGACCCGCAGCGCCTCCTCATTCAAAGCCTGCTCCAAGAAAAAAAATGGATTGATGTGGTCGTTCCCCGCGGAGGAGATGCGTTGATTGAATTTGTCGTCGAACACTCCAAAATTCCAATCATTAAAAATGACCGTGGCCTTTGCCATTTGTACGTTCACCACGACGCGAACTTAGAAAAAGCGCTCTCGATTTTGGAAAATGCAAAAAAACAAAGACCTGGTGTCTGCAATGCGGTGGAGACATTGCTGGTGCATGAAAGTATTGCTGCCCAGTTTTTACCCCGAGCGTACGCTTTACTTTCCCAACATTCAGATCCTAAAACGGCAGTGCGGTGGTTTGCGTGCGCGCAAAGCTTACGCTACCTGCCCAACCTCGATTTTGCCCAACTGATTGAGCCTGAAAGCTTTGATACGGAATACTTAGATTATAAGCTCAGTTGTAAGGTCGTTAAAAATGAAGACGAGGCTATTACCCATATTGAAACCCACGGCTCACGTCACAGCGAAGCCATCATGACCGAATCGACAAAGACTGCCCAAAAATTTCAAAATGAAATTGACGCTGCAGCAGTGTACTGGAACGCATCGACCCGTTTTACGGACGGTTTTGAACTTGGACTTGGCGGAGAGCTAGGCATTAGCACCCAAAAACTTCATGTTCGAGGCCCCGTAGGACTCCGAGAACTGACTAGCATTCGCTGGCTGATGGAAGGAAACGGGCAAATTCGGAATTAACGCGATTTTAAAAAATTGCTGGTTAACTCGTGCTCCATTAAATCATCTAACGTTTCCCGTTTTCGAATCAGCACAGATTCTTTGCCATCGACCAAAACTTCGGCCACCCGAGGCCTGGTATTATACGAATTGCTCATGGAAAATCCGTACGCCCCGGCCGAAAGAAAAACCACAATCTCCCCTGCTTTTCCGGCGACCGATAGGGGCCTAGCCCGCGCAAATAAATCGGTCGATTCACAAATGCCTCCGACCACGTCCCAAGGCCGCGCGACGGTTAATTGCCTTGGCTTTTTACCGGTCCAAATTTGGTGAAATGCGCCGTAAAGAGCAGGTCGCATCAGGTCATTCATTCCGGCGTCCAAAATCAATGTGCCATGTTCACCGCGCACCTTAGAACACACCACGGTCGAGACTAAAAAGCCAGCATTGGCAATTAAACTCCGGCCCGGTTCAATCAGCACTTTGGAATAGTTTGAAAAATATTTCTTCACGAGGGCTGCGTACTTTATCAGATCAATCGGTACCTCGTGTTGATATTGAATACCAATTCCCCCGCCTAAATCGACGTATTCTAAGGGACGCCCAAGGACCATTTCCACCTTGCTACAAAGTGACTTTAAAAGTTTAAAGGCTTTTTCATAGGGCGAAAGCTTGGTAATTTGGCTTCCAATATGAATACTTAGGCCAGCAAAATTAATCCAAGGGTTTTTTGAAAACCGCTGTGCAACCGTTAAAATCTCTTCTTCGGTTAGCCCAAATTTATCTTTTTTTCTGCCCGTTGAAATCTTGTCTAAAGTTTTTGCATCCACATCCGGATTGAATCGCAGAGCAACGCTCACCTTGTTTTTGTGGCTTTTCGCTAAAGCGGCAAGAAGTTCAAGTTCCATCACCGATTCAATATGAACCGAACCAACGCCTGCTCCAGGTCGCTGCAAAAGTTTTTCAAACTCATCTTTCGTTTTCGCTACTCCTGATAGAACGCGCAATCTTTCTGGGATTTTTGCTTTTTCTGCGCGAAACCATTCTCCATAGGATACCAAATCACACCCTGCCCCTAACTTCCGAAACTCCCTGAGCAATGATAAGTTCGAATTGGCTTTCACTGCGTAACAAATTTGTACATTCTGTCCTGCAAAAGCTTGATTTAAAGCTTGGTAAGAATCAGTCAGCGCCTTTTTTGAATAAACATATAAGGGTGAGCCGTAGCGTTTGACCAATTGGGCGACCGGAACTTTTTCGATACAAAGCGCTTGGGACTTAAAAGACAACACATGTTGAGGGGAGATCATTTTTTTATTTTCTCCAACTTGCCCCTAAAATGCATTAGAATTAAATCATGGATTTAAAATCGTTTCTACGAGAAGCATTTACCGCACCCGGAAATGGAATCTTTACCGTTCATACGGCTCAAGAGAAGAAGCTTGCTATTCTGATGGCACTTTATGGGAAATCCCACTCGGATTTTATAGCCCCCTGGAGCGACTCTTTGGAAACGTTTGATCAACACCGTGGGGTTTGCCTCTACGCGGTACCAAGTGATTCCGGGGGAGGGATTCAGCGCGGAGCAAATTGGGGCCCCGTTGCAATCCGTGAGCGCTTATATCAAAACACTTGGGCTCGGCGACTGCTGGACTTAGGGGATGTGCGGGTAAATCCCCACCTCCTCCAAGACGAATTATTAAATCAATCTACCTTAGAAAACTGTAGAAAAGCGATGTATGCCGATGCGCACAGTCCCCTGGCGGTGTCCCCGTTAACGATTGCGGAGCAGATGTTAAATCTTTTATACCAGGAATCACCCGAACGAAAACTAATCCTGCTTGGCGGAGATCATTCCGTCAGTTACCCAGCCGTAAAAGCGTTTCTGAACGCAAAGAAAAAACAAGGCATTACCGCAGCGGTGATCCATTTTGACGCTCACACGGATTTATTAAAAGAGCGCTTGGGCATTCCGGTCTGCTTTGGTTCTTGGGTCTCGCACGTTCTTCCGCTACTCAGTTCCCCCGATCTTTGGATTCAATTGGGAATTCGTTCCAGTGGCAAAACAAAAGACCATTGGGAAACCACTGTTGGGCTAAAACAATTCTGGTCAAACGAAATGCAAGAGCTGGGACCCGATGTCCTTACCAACACACTTCTAGAACACCTCCATCAAAAAAAGGTAAAAGAACTTTATATCACTTTTGATATTGATGCATTGGATTGGATGGAGGCCGGAGCAACTGGAACACCTGAACGCAATGGCCTTTCTACCGAAATGTGTGTCAGCCTAATTCATGCGCTTGGACAAAATTTTTCGATCACTGCTGCCGACTTAACCGAGGTGGCTCCATTTGTCAGGCATTCCGAACTCGAAGCGAATGAACCTAAAAAAACGCTCGAAAACGCGGTAAAAATTATTCACACGTTTTGCAGGGCCATGGATCCTATTCTTTAGGGTTTAGGCTTCGATTAAACTCGGTGATTTTTTTTGCAAAGTGCTCTGCTGTCGCATAAATTTCGGTAGCATTTAAACTTTGAAATTGTTGATTTTCCATTAAGATTTGACCGTCGCAAACGACCGTATCTACCTCTAACCCTTGAACGGAATACACCAATTGACTTAAAACGGAATAAAGCGGCTTTAGATGGGGCTCGTCCAAATTAAGCAAAATAAAATCAGCGCGCTTTCCTTCTTCAATGCTACCTACCAAGTGGCCCAATTGCAAGGCGCGCGCGCCTTCGTAGGTGGCTAGCGTGAACGCATCAAGCGCAGTCATGGACGACTGTTCCTTTTGGGAAAGTTTTTGGATTTTAGTTCCGAGATCCATGGCACCAAACAGGGAAAGATCATTATTGGATGCAGCACCGTCCGAGCCAATCCCCACTACGACGCCTTTTTTTCGGTAATGAGGAATATTTGCAATTCCCGAGCCCAGTTTGGAGTTTGAATCGGGATTATAAATGACCGAAGTTCCGGATCGAGCAATGATGTCTAAATCGGTATCGCTTAAATGTACCCCGTGAGCAATCACAAACGGGTGATCTAAAAGTCCGAGTCGAAGGAGGCGCTCGACGGGAGTGGCATGATAAGTCTGAATCGATTCTTCTACCTCAGGTCGAGTTTCACATACGTGCATATGAATGGGTGCGTGGGTCTCGTGAGCCATTTTTTTTACAAACTCAAGTAACCCATCACTACAGCTGTAAGGCGCGTGCGGCCCAAGACCAATTTTGATGCGGGGATGATGCGCATATTTTTCGATTAAATTTTTTAACCGTGCGCTCCGCACCTGTTCGATATGGGTGCGACTTGCATGACTCAATTGCGCCTCATCGAGCATGCCCTGGTCACTCAAGTGTTGATGAACAATGGCTCGAAGTCCTGCACGATCCAAAGTCTTCGCGGTTACTTCTGAATGAAAATACATGTCGTTGACCGTCGTTGTACCGAAGCGAATACATTCAAGCGCGGAAAGCAATACGCCCGCTTCTACGAAATCTGGGGCAACGAACTGGGTCTCGCAAGGAATAACAAAATCATTGAGCCATTCTTTCAAATCCGAATCATCGCGGAAGCCACGAAACAAGCTCATGGCCAAATGGGTATGCCCATTAATCAAGCCAGGCGTCAACAATTGATGGCTTGCATCGATGTACGTTTTAGATTCCCGAATGAAAGACTCTTTAAACTCGGCTACGGCAGCAATTTCATTCCCTCTCACGCCGATAAAGGCATTTGTCAAGACCTCGCCACGGCCTTCCTTCATGGTCAATACCAGGCCTGCCCTTACCCCTAATTCAAACTGCATCCGAGCGACTTCCACCAGGTTGAGTTAAGAATTGATCTACACTATTTAAAATTCCCGCAAGAATTTTAACGGAGGACTCCTTACACATATCCAAGATTGCAAAATGATCCAGTTCAATGCCCCGACCATGCTCATCTCGCAAAATCCCTGCCGCCACATTACTAATTAAAGAAAGCCCAGAAACGCGCGCTCCGGAATGTTTTAGCGCAATCGTTTCCCAAACCGTGGACATTCCCACCGCCTGCGCCCCAAAACGCGCGAACAACTGAACTTCGGCTGGCGTCTCAAACGACGGCCCTAAAAGCCCTAGATAAACCCCTTGGTGAACTTTGAGTTTTTGAGCTTTTAGATTTTTACGCATCAACTCGGTCCATTCTCGATCATAGGCGTTCGTCAGGTCTGGAAACCGTGGCCCCCAGAATTGACCATCCGGTCTTTTTGGATTTTCGCCCAAAAGTGGGTTCTTCCCCGTAAAATTAATATGATCCAAAATGAGCATCGCTTCACCCGGTTGATAGGAGGGATCAATTCCTCCGGCCGCATTCGTCAAAAAATAATGTTCTACACCAAGCTCACGCGTCAGCATCACTGTTTTTACCGTTTCGCGCGGATCAAGCCCCTCATACCCGTGCAGTCGTCCCACTTGCAAATATCCACTTTTCTGAGTCGGCAAGTGTTCTACAATCACATACTTTCCCGCATGCCCCGGAGCAGTAGAGGGGTGCAAACCCACCTCGCTAAAACTCACTTCCCGAACCATTTTAAAAGAATCTGGAATTCCGGTAAGGATCGAATCTTTGAATCCAGAACCGAGCACGAGGTGAAACGTAGGATAGGGAACTCTAAGGGCTTTCATGGGAAAAAGCCTAACACAGGATCAACGGTCATAGAATGAAAACTAACTGGTGCTGAATCAATGAAATTGATCTACAACATCCGCGGCTCGACAATATTGCTCTACTGCCCGCTCAATAGGGGTAAAATCATCGGACTGCTCTAAATAAGGCATAAAATCGCCATAAGCGGTCGAGCGAATCAGCGGATCACCCCAATGATAAAGGTATTCTACTGGTTTTAGAAAATTGCTATCAATAACTCCAAGTTTAAGACCCAAGGGTACGGATTCTACCGAATACACCAACCACGCATGCGCTCCAAATTTTTTGAACTTTAGTTTTAAATAAGAGATCCTGCGGTCCACCTGTACTTGGCGCTGTACTTTTAACAATGTGGCCTGCAACTTTTCCGGATTCCCTTGATGGGAACCGGCAAGACCCCGGATCCACGCGGAGTACACAATTCCATCCTCGAGCTGCCATTGATTGAGAAAAGTTTGGATCGCAGAATGCCACTGTAGAGTAAACTCGTTAAAGTTTTGAAACCCGGGAATTTCGACCACCGATGAAAGATCTTTCAATTGGGCTAGAATTTTTTGAACTTGGTTTAAGTCAGGTTTGGGCAACTCTGGCCGAAACACTGCTAAATAGGTGGCCGACCGCTGAAGCCGCGAGTGCCACCAGCATACGCCTTCATTCAGTAGGCCACCGTCATTTTTAAACGCAATCCGATTCTCGCTTTGAGCGATGACTTCGGCTTGATCTTGATTCGCAGCGCTTTCGCAAAAACGCTGTTTAAAATCCTGTGCCTGAGAAGTCGCTCCAATCCACAACGCGAGCAAAAGCCCTCGATTCAACTTAAGAGTTCGCTTCTTTCGATTCGCTGTTCCGACGCATAAATGCGGGCACATCAAAATCTTGTCCTTCCGCACCCACCATCCCTAAACGCCGTGCAATTTCGCGCGCGCGCGCAAGTTCAGGTGAATCCCCAGGCTGGCCAACCGGAGTTGCAGCATGAGGTTGATTCAACATGCTTTCCGCAGTGTTGACGATGGAGTTTGCGGCCGCTGCTTTTACTGCCTCCGCTTGATGTAAAGATTGATGATTAACTGAATACTGATGAAGCGAACCTACCAAGTTTGCTGCGGGCGCCTGCGGCGCTTGAGCCGCGACAGGTTGAACTGGGACCACTTGAGCCGGGATAACTTGAACTTGCGCCGGAGAATTTGGGGTGGCTGTCGTTTGTCCAACGGCAACCGAGTGTGCTGCTGGATTTACATTGGCATGAGTCTTCAGTCCCGCATTTAGCATTTCCGTTACCTGCGCGGTTGCATCGCATCCTAGTCCGGTCGCAATGACCGTTACCTTTACTCGGTCCGACATACTCTCATCAATGACCGTACCGAAGATGATTTGCGCGTCTTCGTGTGCGGCTTCTTGAATAATGCTTGTGGCTTCATTGACTTCATGAAGCGTTAAGCCCGAACCACCGGTAATGTTCACAATAATTCCTGTCGCGCCGTTGATTGAAATATCTTCCAAAAGCGGTGAAGAAATTGCCGACGTTGCCGCTTCCAGGGCGCGATGTTCACCATTTCCAAAACCAATCCCCATTAGGGCTAAACCTTTATTTTCCATAATGGTTCGGACATCCGCAAAATCGCTGTTGATATAACCGGTGTGATTGATCAGATCAGAAATCCCTTGAACAGCGTTTAACAAAATGTCATCCGCTTTACCAAAGGCTTGCATCATGGACAAATTAGCGCCTGAAATTGAAAGCAAACGGTTATTGGGAATGATAATTAATGAATCCACACTTTCCCGAAGCTGAGCAATGCCTTCGAGCGCTTGGCGCATTCTCTTTTTACCTTCGAACAAAAATGGCTTGGTGACCACGCCGACGGTCAGCGCACCAATTTCCTTGGCCACTTTTGCAAAAATGGGAGCAGCCCCTGTTCCTGTGCCACCGCCCATACCGGCAGTGATAAACACCATGTCGGCTCCAGTTAAGCAATCGGTAATTTGGGCGTAATCTTCAAGCGCCGCTTTACGACCGATTTCTGGATTTGCACCTGCACCTAAGCCCCGAGTCAACTCTTGGCCGATGGCAATTTTAGTAGGTGCTAAAACGCTTTCTAAAACTTGTTTATCCGTATTTGCAGCAATAAATTCTACGCCAGTTAAACCCGCGCGAATCATGGTGTTGACTGCGTTACATCCGCCGCCGCCTACGCCCACTACTTTGATTTTTGCCCCTAGAACCTGGTTTTGTTGAATCTCGAACATTTTAACGCCTCCTGCTTAGTTTATGATTTAAAACAAATCCTTCATCCAATTTTTAACAGTACCACCTACTTTTTGAACCAATCCATCTTCACCTAAAAACGATTCACTTCTTGAATGATGATGGGGTGATTTATCGAGTTGAGTAGCTCCATACCTTAGCAATCCAACTGCGGTTGAATACTTCGGTGAATTGACCTTATCTCTTACCCCACCCACACGAAGGGGAACTCCGCGTTTCATAGGGATTTCAAATAAGAAATCACCGAGCTCGACCATTCCTTGAAGCAGAGTTGTACCGCCCGTAAGGACCACTCCCGCTGCTAAAAGTTCAGCATATCCGGATTGACTAATTTCTTTCTGAATCAACGCGTACATTTCTTCGACGCGGGCTTCGATAATCTGAGCAAGGATTTTTCTAGAAACAACACGGACTTTTCCTTCGCCCACGGCTGGAACTTCGATCGTTTCGTCATCCTTTACTAACGAGGCCATGGCACAACCATGCTCCATTTTAATTTTTTCAGCAGCCTCTAAACTTGCCCTAATCCCAACCGAAATATCATTCGTGATATGGACTCCCCCTACAGGAAGAACGCTTGTAAAAAGGAGGGCTCCTTCTCTAAAGATAGCAATGTCAGTCGTGCCCCCACCAATGTCCACTAAAGCGACCCCAAGCTCTTTTTCATCTTGGCTGAGGACTGCCGACGCAGAAGCAATGGGTTGTAAGCAAAGTTGGGTAACTTGAATTCCCGCGCGATTGGCACATTTAATTAAGTTCTGCGCAGAACTAATGGCACCCGTCACAATATGAACTTTGGATTCTAGGCGTACTCCGTTCATACCAATGGGATCACGGATCCCGTCTTGATCATCAATAATAAACTCCTGCGGAATGACATGCAGAACTTCGCGGTCTTGCGGAATCATGATGGCTTTAGCGGCATCAATGACCCGTTGGATGTCTTGCTCCGTTATTTCTTTATCTTTGACCGCTACCACGCCGGAAGAATTGAAGGATTTGATGTGAGTTCCTGCAATGCCCACATAGGCAGAATTAATTTTTATGCCCGCCATATTTTCGGCTTCTTTTACGGCTTTTTTGATGGCTTCCACGGTTGCATCAATATTGATGACGACTCCCTTTCTCAATCCATGAGAAGGAGCGGTGCCGAACCCTACGATGTCGAGTGAGTCGTGGCTGTATTCGCCGACAATGCAACAAACCTTAGTTGTGCCAATGTCTAAGCCCACGACAAATTCTTTACGAAAATCTTTTTTTGACATAAGAAGCCCCTCCAGTGGACTACCGTAATCAATTCTAAAACTCTAAATCCTTGCCCACGCATTTCCCTGTAGACAAAAAACCCCCGAGTGCGTCAGGTGACACAACTCTCCTAAAAAGAGTTTATGAACCCCTTGACACTTTGACAACGATTTTTTTTCCATCTCCGAGCCATATTTTTGACGCGGGGGTAGAATGTTCGTATAAATAGCTTAAAATAAGCTTAAATCGTTCTTTTGGAATCAACGTAGCTTCATCAATATTTTGACCGAGTTCTAGAACGGCTCGCATCACTTGCTTATTTTTGAGAGGAAAGCTCACCAAGGCCTTTAGCCCAGTATCCAGATCAAAGCTCACACTTGAAAGTTTCAACTCCTGAAATACACCAGACCCAAACCAATTCGCAATAAACTCGTTCATCCGTTTTAATGCCTGGTCATCGGAAGCTCTAAAACCAGAAATGATCGGCAAGGTTTTGGAATAGGGTGTCCCTTTGTCTTCAAAAGTTTCGCCTTGGTCCTCAACGTAATAAATTCTTCCGCTTACCTCGTTCAGAATAGAAACCGGTTTTCGCTCGATCACTTTCAGGACTAACGTACTGGGAAATTGCTTACTAATAACCACACCCTTTACCCAAGGGTTTTTCAATAATTTTAACTCTACAGACTTTAAATCAAGCGAAAACAAACTCACTTTCCCTAAAGGAACTTTCGCCAAATCCAAAACTTGTTCTGCGGTCAGCGGGTAACCTTCGGTCAGGGGAATCACTTGGACGCGCTTAAGGTGAAATAAAGAAGACTCGACGGCCACATAAGCGCCCACCATTAACCCAAGGAAAATGCCAAAACCAATCAATGCATGAAATGACCAATGAATGCCTGCGCGCAGGGAAGTGCCTTTCGCCTTCCCCGGACTTCGCGCCTCGCTTTTACGTTCAATCACTCCCGCCATCGCCTAAGATTAATTTTTAATCTTACCCCCGTCAACACTTCAGGACTGACAACTGAAACTAATTCATTCATGATGATGGATATGGAATCACAGAGAAAAAAACGTTATGCCTTGATCTACTTGAGCACGGTCGGAATTCTTTTGGGGATCAATGCATGTACTTCCGCACCCCCACTAAAAACGCAAAATAAAACAATGGAGTCTTCCGTTGCACCGCTCAACACAAGCGCACACCAAGAGGGGCGCTTTGAAGTGACGCCTTTGATTGGAGACTTTAAAGTAAAGCGCACCACACTTGCAAACGGATTAAAACTTCTCGTCGTCGAAGATTCCTCTTCTCCAACTTTTGCTTATCATACTTGGTTTGACGTCGGCTCCAGACATGAGGTCGCCGGGAAAACAGGATTAGCGCACTTATTTGAACACATGATGTTTAAAGGAAGTCAAAAATATCCCGAAGGCGTTTTTGATGCTTTATTAGAAAAGGCTGGGGCCGAAGGCCAAAACGCGTTTACCGCAAACGATCACACCGCCTACCACGTGGAATTGCCCAAAGATCAACTCGACTTAATTATTACCTTGGAAAGTGACCGGATGGTCAACCTAGTGGTCGACGATCAAAGTTTTTCAACAGAGCGTGAAGTCGTCAAGGGCGAGCGTCATTACCGAACCGATAACAGCCCAGAGGGAGTGATCTACCAAACGCTTTTTGAAATGATGTTTACTCAACACCCTTACCATTGGCCTGTGATTGGTTACGAAGAAGACCTCGACGGGATGTCCGCTCAAGACGCGCGGGATTTTTACCAACGCTTTTATGCGCCTGACCGAGCGACCATTGTGGTGGTAGGGGATGTTGATGCGGATGAAGTTTTGAAAAAAATTGAAAAAGCATACGGGGCAATTCCAGCCAAAAGAACTCCAGACCCCATTCATCCGCAGGATTTGCCGCAGACCGCGCAGCGACGAAAAAAGCTCCCCCTGCATATCGAAAACCAAAAACTTTGGATGGGATACCACGCGCCAGAAAGTCAATCGCCTGACAACGCAGTCTTAGACGCAATTCAAGCTATTTTAAGTGACGGCATGAGCAGTCGTTTAGACCGTGCTTTGGTGGAGACTGGAATTTGCTCTAGCGTTTCTTCAGGCTCATTCGAATTAAAGGATCCCGGCATTTTTGCGATTATGACGGACTTGCAAAAGGGAAAATCCGCCGCAGTCGCCGAGTCGATCATTTTAAGAGAAATCGAGCGACTGAAGACCACTCCCGTTTCAGCCGAGGAACTTCAACGGGGCAAAAACTTGTATCGTTTCCATTTCTTGGATCGACTAACAACTGGAGATGGCATTGCCCACTTTTTAGGCGACATGGAAGTATTGTACGGCAACTTTACCAAAGGACTAGAGTTTCAAAATCAGGTCCATGAAGTAACCCCTGAACGCCTGATGCAAGTTACCCAAAAGTATTTCACGACCGATAACCTTACCGTCATTGTGGGAGTACCTAAAAAATGAAACCGATTCATCTCTCCTTTTTAATCCTGATATTTTCTGTATTTCCGCTTTTTTCCACCCCTGCAGGCGAACTGGTTTTCGAGCAGGATCGATCCCTTCCTTTGGTCCACATTACGGTTGCTTTTAAAAATGGATCGACCACTGACCCTGAACATCTCAATGGCTTGACCCACACCATGACCAAGCTCATGATGAGGGGAACAAAATTTAGAACGAAGAATCAAATT
>CAIMNF010000391.1 GCA_903842755.1 Oligoflexia bacterium | reverse complement strand
GTTGAAGTCACCCACAAAGAAAACATTGAACTGATTCAGGAGCAATTCAAAATAGATTTAACGAACTCCACCCGAATTCATTTAAATGAATGGAACCAACGTCCCATCCTATTAAAAATGGTTGAGACCATTTGTGCTGTTTTTAGGCGAGTCCTTTAATGCACTCTTTTAAAATATTAACCTACAACATTCATAAAGGATTTGGCTTGGGACACATGAAGGCCTCGCTCCAGGCCGCAAATGCTGACCTAGTCTTTCTTCAAGAAATTCGGGACTACCATCACTTTCCGACCGCCCAATTCACCTACTTGGCAGACCCCCTCTGGAGCTCAGTCGCTTATGGAAAAAATGTAGTCAGCCAAGAGGGCTCACACGGAAATGCCATTTTAAGCAAATCGCCAATTGAATTCAGCAAAAACGAAGATATTTCATTGAGTTCGATTGAACGAAGGGGCTTGCTCTACGCAAAAATCAAGTTGGACCACCATCCTCTTCAGCCTACTCTTCACGCCTTTTGCGTCCATTTAGGTCTATTTGAAAAAGATCGGCTTTCCCAGACGCGACACTTAATTCATCTGATTCAGGGTCAAATTCCAGAACAGGATCTCCTAGTCATTGCTGGAGACTTCAATGATTGGAGGGGAACGCTAACACCCATTCTCATTTCAAATTTAAATGTCCAAGAGGCTTTTTTAGAAAAGACTGGAGCTCATGCTCTCAGTTTTCCAAGCTTCTTTCCAATATTAAGGCTAGACCGAATTTATTACCGCAATCTTCGCTGCCTCCGGGCTAAGGCCATTAAAGAATCAGCCAGAAAAAACCCATCGGATCATCTGGCTCTGCTTGCCGAATTTTCTTGTGAAGAAAACTTAACCTTCCGTTCATCCTTTTTTGAGTCGGAATCTGATAAAGCTTGAATTGAATCTTGATGAGTGAACTTAAACCACTGGCCAAATCAATGGCCCTTCCCAATAGAAAAGAGACCCAATGAGTACAAATGCAGATTCGTTAAACGGAAAAATGAGTATTTTGAGCGAAAAAACAAAGGAATTTATCCATGGCGAAAAAGGCGCCTTTCAGGATTTCGGGAAAAAGGCGGTGGCCGATGTGGAAGACTTAGCTGGTGTCGCGCTGAAGTCCGCTAAAAACCAAATGGGCACTTTTTACGCTAGTTCCGTATCTCTAGTGAGAAGAAATCCCGTGATTGCCATTGCTCTGGCGGTGACCTTAGGCTTTGTGATGGCTAAGGTTCTAAAAACTTCAACTAAAATTGAGCAAATAAATGAAGATTTGCACTAGTTCATTTCCACTAAAACGAAATGGGTTTTCTGATCATCGACCAGTTGAACGGTAAATCCATTTTGTAACACCTGGTCCAAGTAAACGGTTTGATGGGGAGTGAGCCCTCTCCCCATCAAATTTTTTACTTCGATCCAATACACCGCTCTTTTATATCGATACTTCACTTCAAAACCGTTCCATTCTTCTGGAATGCAAGGGTTCATTTCAAGTAAGTCCCCAGTAAGTTTAAATCCTAAAATGCCCTCTAACCCCGCCCTGTACATCAAACCAGCGGAACCCGTATACCAAGTCCACCCTCCCCGCCCAACATGCGGGGAAATTCCGTAAAGGTCAGCGGCCATCACATAGGGTTCCACTTTATAGCGCTTGACCTTAATTTCAGAGCAAGAATGTAGAATTGGATTAAGCAAGGAAAATAGCGCGTGCGTGCGCTGCCGGTCGCCCAACTGCGCGTACGCAAGCACAACCCAAATTGCCGCATGAGTATATTGACCTCCGTTTTCACGGACTCCCGGCACATACCCCTTAATATATCCAGGGTCATTATTCCCTTGGTCAAAAGGGGGCGTAAACAATTTAATTAATTCCTCTTTACGCAGAATCAACCATTTTTCGACTGAATTCATGGCCACTAGAACTCTCCCCGGATCTCCAAGACCAGATAATACTGCCCAGGACTGCGTCACGGAATCAATTTTACATTCTTCATTTTTACTTGATCCCAAGGTCTCACCGTGATCAAAGAAGGCCCGCCGGTACCAATCCCCGTCCCACGCTTGAGCCTCCAATGAAGCCTTTAGTTGATCCCGATGAAGGGAATAAAGTTCTGCTAAATCAGCGGACTTACAGTAAGGAATCATCTGATCCAAAACGTGAGCTAAGAACCAGCCTAACCAGACGCTTTCCCCCTTTCCCTCATGTCCCACGCGATTCATTCCATCGTTCCAATCCCCTGCCCCCATCAAGGGTAGTCCGTGCACTCCCACGGCTAGGCTGAGCTGAATTGCACGAATACAATGCTCATAAACTGTTGCTGATTCTTCCGAAAAACGAGGCTGCGAATAAGAATCTTCCTGGCCAATTTTCAGTTCCGGTGCTTCTAGAAAAAAAAGCACTTCCTCTAAAACTGAAAGGTCTTGAGTTACTTTTAGGTAGTATACTAAACAATACGGGAGCCACAGCCGATCATCGGAGATTCGTGTCCTTACCCCTCGACCACTCGGAGGGTGCCACCAGTGCTGAACGTCTCCTTCCTTAAATTGGCGCCCTGCCGCTCGCAGAATTTGTGCTCGCATGACGTCAGGACGAACCGCGGATAAGGCCAGAACATCTTGGAGTTGGTCCCGAAATCCATATGCACCGCCAGATTGATAAAACGCCGACCTACCCCACAAACGGCACGAAAGGGTTTGATACAATAACCACCGATTCATTAAAATATCCATTGCCGCATCTGGAGTCTTAATCTCAACGGCTGTGAGCGTGTCTTCCCACCCCTTTTTCATCTTTTCAAAAGACTCACTCACTGCTTCAATCCGTGAAAATTTTGCCAGAATAACGCTAGCTTCACCAGCACTTGCAGAATCGCCCAAGATCACGATAAATTCTTGAGATTGATTGGGCTGAAGTTCAAACTTCATTTGAATTGCGGCACAGGGGTCTAACCCGCCACCGACTCGGCCTGAGAGTTTTTCGCGGGACAATGCGAGCGGCTTGGCCATGGTTCCGTTTCTGCCCAAAAACTCGCGACGATCCCCCGTATACGAAATTTCTGCAACGCTTCCCGTTCCAGCGAAAATTTTAGAATAGGCAACACGGGAGCCTAATTCGGGATGATAGGAATTTCGCGCAAAAATAGCCTGGGAATCCTCATTCCATTCGGTAATGACCATCGGAGCCATGTCGCTCCGGCTAAAACCCAGCACCCATTCGGCAAAGCTGGTTAAGGATAAATTCCTTACCGTTCCGCCTGTATTCGTTAGGATTAAACGACTGATTTTGACCGAGTTGTCCGAGGGCACAAACAAGCAAAGATTCTGGCTAACCCCGTGACTGTAATGCTCAAAAGTGGAATATCCGGCTGAATGAATAATTCGGTACGATTCCATTTCACGAATGGGAAGCGGCGTGGGAGACCAAGTTTCACCACTCAATTCGTCTCGAATATAGAGTGCTTCACTCACGGAGTCACTCACGGCATCGTTAGATCCGGTAGTGAGGCGATTATCTCTACTGTTCAGTGACCAAGTGTAGCCAGCGCCCGCCTCTGAGATTAAAAATCCAAAATCATGATCATTGGAAATCACATTGATCCAGGGGGCTGGAGTCCACTGGTCTCCCTGAAGGAGGATTACATAGTTTTTTGCATCCAGTGAAAATCCGCCGAGCCCATTAAAAAAAAGCAACGAGTTTTCTGTAAACGGAGCGGTCACCCAGGGAACCTTTCTTCCCGAAAAATTGGAAGGGGGCGGGAGGGCAACGTTCTTCAACACGCGGTCCATTTGCTCAATAAATGTCCCCTTTTCTGCGTCCAAGTTTACTCGCGCAATAGCGTTCATGAGCGTTAAGTCCGAAACAGAAATCATATCCTTCCTTCGAATAAATACGCCTCCAGGCTGATCTTGCACTGCGCGCGCTCCGCCCATCCGCACTTGACGTTGCAACTCGTCTTGCAAAGTTTGAATATAACCCATTCCCATTTCATTTAGAAAAATCAAATCAAAGACCAGACCTCGTAGCCTTAAATACTCTTGGGCATGGAGGAGTTCTCGAACCAGAGGAATAGATTTTTCATGACCAATTTTAATCAGCACGATTGGCAAATCGCCACTGATACCATACGCCCATAGCGCAGCTTGAGTTTTTACATTTTGTTCCAACACATAAGTTTTCGGCCTTAAAGTTGAATCTGAGAAAAGAATTCTCGCTGCCAATTTTTGAAAACTATTTGCCTGCACCGAATCTATATTTAAGTGCCTCAGTTGAACTTGAGCATGTGTCCACGCTAATTCTGCCTCCCGTGAGAAAATTTGAGAATCATGATACTTTTCAGCTAGCGCCATCGCGTGCTCGCGGGTTTTTCCAACACCGGTTACGAAGACGAGCCGGACCGTCTCCCCGGACGCTACGGTTACCATTTTTCTCAGCGAGAAAATAGGATCTAATACAGCACCAACGGTATTCGACAATTTCTGACCTCTTTTTAAGGCCTTTGGATTGTGCGGGGTATGACCTCGCCCTATAAATTCATTCCGATCCGTCTCATATTGATCGGCATGGGCAACAAGATGGAAGCCCCATCTCTGGCTTTCTTGATTAGAGCGTCGTCTGCGTGTTGCAAGGAGCGCTGACTTTTCCGCACAATACTCCGTCTCAACGAAAAGATTATTAAATGCTGGGTGAGCATCATCCTCCCGAGGAAGCGCTAGGACCACTTCCATGTAACTGGTCACTTCATAGTCAACCGAATAGTCGGTATGATTCGTCAATGAAATCCGTCTGAGTTCTACAGGATCTTCTGGCGAAACAATGATTTCCGTATGGGTTGTTACGGATGGATCCTCACGCCATAACTCCACCTTATCTTCGGCGAACGTTACTCGATATGACTCGGCATCAGACAAAATAGGTTGATATCCTGCAGACCAAAGCCGATCCTGATTCAAATTTCGAACATAGAGAAACTGTCCCCAGGGGTCAGCCGTCCAATCTTCTCGCCAGCGATTTACGGCAATCCCATTTAATCTAGAATAACCGCTGCCCGCAGTGGTGAGCATCACTGAATACGATCCATTTGAAAGAAGCTGAGTTCGTGGAGTTTCAACCGAGACATCCGTGTAAGTACGAGGAAGTGAATTTCTTGTAAAATGCAATGGTCTGTCTAAATGCACTTCCTCCGCACGTGGCTTAGAAATGGAGATGGCTCGAGGAATCCGTTCCTGCAATAAAAGTTGGGTGGCGCGAACCCTGGGCTCAGAGTGAAACCGGGTCTGCATAATAAACGAGTTGACCACGTTATTAATCGCAACCAGACTCATTCCTTGGTGGTGGGCCATTGCAGACTTAACCACCACAAATTTACGCCCCTCGGGCAAACGTTCTGGTGTATAATCTACAGACTCATAAAATCCGTACGCGGAGCTCATCCCTAAAGCCTCCAAGTTTTTTAAATTTCTTAGTGCCATTCTCGGGTGAAAAAGAGCCCCCAAAAAGGTGGAATAGGGCGAAATCACCAACTCATCACTCAGTCCCCGCTTTAGCCCTAAACCCGGAATCCCAAATGGACCATATTGATAATTCATTTGAAGGTCCCGGCCATTGTAAGCCGATTCAGAAACACCCCACGGAACCTCGTTTTGCTTGCCATAAGAAAACTGTTTTCTAAGAACCGTGAGGCACGTTTGATCCAAGAGAGTGTTTTCAAAACGTCGCATCACCAAAAGCGGCATCAAGTACTCAAACAAAGTTCCTGTCCAAGAAACTAAGGCTCGATGCCCTCGAATTTCGGTCATCGGGCGCCCCAACCTAAACCAATGCTCTTGTTTGATATCTCCTTTTGCAATAGCAATAAAACTGGTAAGACGGGATTCAGACGCCAAGAGATCGTAAAAAGATCCATCCTGTTTCGCATCTTGAACATTGTAGCCAATGACGAAAATTTTTCTCTCCGAGTCAAACAAAAATGAAAAATCCATTTCACAAAAATGTCGCTCGCAGTGGGCGATCAACTGATCCAACCGAACAGATTGGGCATCAGGGTCTTGTTCCTGCGCTTGCCTCAAAACAGCAACTGCGTGAATTTCAGCCAATTTAAGCCAATGCCGGGTTTGATTTACCCCGTTTAAATCACGATCGAATTCCGTAGGTACAAATAAATCAACAAAAAAGGTTTGCGCTTTTCGGAGTCTGTCTAAAACCTTTTCAGGAAATCCCTCTAACGCTAATCGAAGCGCGGAATGAGTCAGCTCGATAAACTCATTCAGCTTCGCAGAGCTTCCGTCTAAATTAGAACATTCCACCGCCAAGACTCGAAGGGTATCGGAAAGACCTTTAACCTGCTGCTCTACCGGAGCAGGTGCAGCCTTGATTGCAATTAACGCTTGCTTTAATGTCAGTAAATGTCCTGCTAAATTTCCGCTGTCAACTGTGGAAACATACTGAGGATAAAGCGGCTGAAGGGTTTGAGTGTTGTACCAATTGAAAAAATGACCGTGAAGCTTTGGCAGTTGATCTAGCGTCGTAAAGATGGCCTCACACTGGGCAATCAATTGCCCGAGCGTCACAAATCCAAAGTCATACGCGGACGTCGAAGCAAGAAGCTGTAATCCAATATTTGTCGGAGAAGTTCGGTGAGCAATCATGGGCTCTGGATCTTCTTGATAATTATCCGGGGCAAGCCCATTGTCCGACTCACCTACAAAAGACTCAAAATAGCTCCAGATCCGGCGAGCATAATATCGGTACAATTTTAAATCCGAATCTTTCAAGGGCCAGCTTTGATAGAGATGCCTCCGGCTCAGCCAATTATTCAAAAACGGGTTCCCAATCCACATCAATAGAAACGGCCAGGCCAAAAGAAATGCACGTGGATGCCACTTAAAAATCAAAGCACTTAATACGACCGCGAACAAAGGGCCAGGCCGCACACAATTACGGGTTAAAGTTGCATCGCGCGAATTCTTCGCCCGCTGAGAAACCTGTGCTGAAGTTACCCACTGTAATAAATTCTTTTTCGAAATCAGCTGGCGATAGAG
The DNA here is from genome assembly GCA_903842755.1 of Oligoflexia bacterium. GTDB lineage: Bacteria > Bdellovibrionota > UBA1018 > UBA1018 > CAIMNF01 > CAIMNF01. Next base: position 1,094 of record CAIMNF010000391.1, on the reverse strand, counting down.
CGTTCTGACAATAGCGTCTAATTGACAAAACGCCAAATCTGGAAAAAATGCCGCCAAAAGTACAATTTGCCTGAACTTAACTTGGGACTCTACCCAACCGCCTTTTAGGTGCTCTTTTAAAGTGAGTCCCTTCCTGTAGAGAAATGTACCGGTGATCAACGGAGTATAAATTGGAAACGCAAGTAAGATCAAAATAGGAAAAGTCCAAATCAACGCCGACCCCGGAAGTACCGTCCACCCGCCGGCCAACCAAAGGAGCATGGATGGGACAAGGAGACTTCTTCGCAAATTGTCAAAAATCTTCCACTTAGAAATTAGCGAAAGCCGGTTCGGTCCAAGGTGTCCGTTTGCATCCGGAACCCTCCACGCTAACCATCGTGCAATTTGCCAATCTCCTCTAGTCCATCGGTGGAGCCGTTTTAAAAATGATTCAAAGTCAGCTGGATAATCGTCAACCAATTCTATATCAGAGACCAGTGCAGTCCGGGCGTACGAACCTTCAAAAAGATCATGACTTAAAACGGCGTTCTCCGGCCCCCGGGTAGAAACCGCCAAGTCAAATGCATCCACATGATACAGTCCTTTTCCCGTAAAACTGCCCTCTTCGAATAAATCTTGGTATACGTCAGATACAGAAGTGGTGTATGGGTCCAAGCCGCTATTACCAGAGAATACTTGCGCAAACCGAGTGTGATAAGCACTCATTAAGGAGACGCCAACCCGTGGCTGTAAAATTCCATACCCGGAAACAATTCTCTGAAGTTTTTCGCTGTAAATAGGCTGATTCATCGGATGCAACGCTGTACCAATAAGACGTCTAGCCACTTCCCTGGGCAACTGAGTATCTGAATCTAGCGTAATCACAAACTTAATCTTCGCCAAGAAAGTCGGATCCGCATCAAATGGCAAATAACTCGTCTGGGTAGATCCTCGTAGAATTTGATTCAACTCAAGGAGTTTTCCCCGCTTTCGCTCCCAGCCCATCCACTTCCCTTCAGAAGCATTCCATTGTCTTCTGCGGCAAAAAAAGTAGAATTTTTTTTCAGTTCCAGGATAAGTACTATTTAGAGTATTGATACCCTTCGCTACCAAGC
>CAIMNF010000390.1 GCA_903842755.1 Oligoflexia bacterium | reverse complement strand
CTGGCGAGGTCGTGTTGCAAAGCCCTCAGTTGGCTGGGATTCACTTTACAGGCTCAACCGCGACCTTTAACCATTTAGTCAAGACGGTCGGGCAGAATGTGGAGGTTTATCAATCCTATCCTAGAATTGTGGGCGAAACGGGGGGTAAGGATTTTGTTTTTGCGCACGCTTCCGCCGACGTAGATGTGTTGAGGGTCGCGCTCGTCCGTGGGGCATACGAATACCAAGGGCAGAAATGCTCGGCGGCTTCGAGAGCCTATATTCCTTCTTCAGTTTGGAATAAACTCAAAGGGAAGTTGGTCGAAGAAATTGCGCAGATTAAAATGGGGGATGTTCGTGATTTTTCGTGTTTAGTCAATGCAGTGATCGATGAACGCGCTTTTAATAAAATTCACGGATATTTGGATTTTGCAAAAAAAGAGTCTTCCATTGAGGTATTGGCGGGTGGGAGCGGAAATTCGAGTGTTGGGTATTTCGTTCAACCCACGCTCTTGTTGACCGGCGATCCGTTCGCAAAAACAATGAAGGAAGAAATCTTTGGTCCGGTGCTTACCGTTTGTGTGTACGAAGATTCCAAAATTGACGAAGCCTTAAGTTGGTGCAACGGGACTTCACCTTATGCATTAACCGGAGCCATTATAGCGCAAGACCGCGCGGCGATTCGTTCAATTGCTTCTACTTTACGTTATTCGGCGGGAAATCTTTATATCAACGACAAGCCCACGGGTGCTGTTGTTGGGCAACAGCCTTTTGGCGGCGCTCGCAAATCCGGCACCAATGATAAAGCAGGAAGTGCCTTGAATTTAAGTCGCTGGATGAGTCCTCGGACGATTAAGGAGAATTTTTTACCTCCTCGGGACGTCGTTTATCCATATATGAAAGGCTAGAGATGAAAGGCTAGAGATGAAAGGCTAGTCCTCGCCCTCAATACCGAACGATTTCATTCGACGGTGTAAATAACTTCGTTCGATTCCTAAAATTTGCGATGTCTTCGAGATGTTCCAGCCATTTTCCTTCAACGCTTGCACGATGTATTCGCGCTCAAATTCAGTCTTTGCATCCTTGAGGAGTTTGCCCGAAGTTAAAGTGACCGAGTTATTGATTGATTCAGAGGGTTGAAGTGAATGGTAGTCTTGGGTTTGGTCACCTAAATGGATTTTAATTTCTTCGAGCGAGATTGGTTTTTTTTCTTCCCCAGGCAGTTGTAGAATCATCAGTCGTTCGATTAGGTTTCTAAGCTCACGAACGTTTCCCGGCCAAGCGTATTTCATCATGAATTGGACGCCAACAGGATCGAGCTCTCGATAAGGTTTTTGATGAGTGCTTGAAAACTCTTTTAAAAAAAATTGAGCAAGTAAGGAAATATCTTCAGCGCGCTCTCTTAAGGGAGGCAAATGCAGGCGAATCACGTTCAACCTAAAATAAAGATCTTCCCGAAACGAGCCTTTGCTCATCTCCTGTTTGAGGTCTTTATTGGTGGCAGCAATCACTCGGACATCGACCGTATGAGAATCACTTCCTCCGACGCGCTCAAACTTTTGTTCTTGGAGAATGCGTAAAATCTTAGCCTGGGTTTTGAGTGACATGTCGCCAATTTCATCTAAAAACAAGGTCCCTTCGTGGGCTAAGTCAAAACGGCCGCGGCGCATCTGAGTTGCGCCAGTAAAAGAGCCTTTTTCGTGGCCAAAAAGTTCACTTTCAATGAGTTCTTCGGGGATGGCGGCGCAGTTCACTTCAATAAAGGGCTTTTTAAAGCGATTGGACAACGCGTGGATGGTTTGCGCGACCACTTCCTTGCCCGTCCCGTTTTCACCGGTAATCAAAACCGAACCGGAAGTGGGAGACACTCGTTTGACCAACTCGTGAATATGTTTCATGGACGCGGATTGCCCAATCAAGGGTCTGCGCTGTGATAGTTGTTTGCGCAAAGCTTGATTTTCCTCGATGAGATCGCGGGCCGAAAGTGCATTTCTGATTAAAACCAAAAGACGGTCTAGCTCAATTGGCTTTTCCACGAAATCAAAGGCGCCAAGCTTTGTTGCTTTAACTGCGGTCTCGATATTCCCGTGCCCCGACATGATAATAATGGGAGTTTCTAGCCCCTTAGATTTTAGTTCATTCAATGCGGTAAGTCCGTCCATTTCAGGCATCCAAATATCGAGTAAAATAAGGTCGGGG
>CAIMNF010000389.1 GCA_903842755.1 Oligoflexia bacterium | reverse complement strand
CGCTGCTGCTAGTTTTTTCGATTCCTTTTGGTATTTTAATTGGTCTTGAATACTTGCCATTTTCTCATTCATTTGTTCAAAACGCTTGACCCAATCTGCCAAAATTTTTCCGGCGATATTAAATTCTTTTAATTCCTTATGATCCATTAAACTGAGGTTGCATGGATGGATATTTCCAAAGGCAGGCGAGATCAAAAGTGTGGAGATCAGGGTAAATGCAACAGTAAAGCTAAAGTATTGGTTCATTTGATTTTTATAGTCTAGTTATGTAAAAAAGTAAAGGAATGAATGGCTCAAATAGCCACTTAAGGGGAGAGTTCATTTTTAGTTTGCGGGGACAAAGTTAACAGAGGTCACCATGCCGGACAAAATTCGGGCACAGTGAATAACGTTGTGAACGGAGTGAGCCAGAAAGGATCCGTGATGGAGTTTTTCTTCACGGGCGATTTTTACCGATTTCTCTAATTTTAAGCGCCAGTTTAAAGGGAGTTGTCCCATGCTTGAAAATAAAGTTGCGGAGGCCGTGTTTTTTGCGAAGTAAACGGTACTCGTTAAATCACCGATCACCCAACCCCGGGGCGAGTAGAATAATTGGCTAGAATACATGTCACTTACAAATGAAATTTGCCAAGTCTTGGGCGCAAATTCTTCAAGTAACGCACGGGTTGCTTCTGCGGCCATTTCCGGTTGAAGTTCGCTTTTTCGATAAATTAGATCTTCAAGAGTAAACGCAACGCTTAAGTTTTCAACAATCAGGTATCTTGAGACGTCACTCTCCTCGCTAAAAATTTTAACGATTGGTGCCTCGGTGCCTGCTAGTTTTAAGAATCCGGTGTTGAACCAAGTCAAATAGCCTTGATAAGAAACATTTAATTCACTAACACCGCTTCCGCGAGGTAATCGAATCGCCTTTCCATTGCCGATGTCATAAATGTATGTAGTGTTGCCGCGCCCTAATAGCCCCTGGATGGTTACGCTTTTTCCGTTTCCGAGGTTTAGAGTGCTTCCCTTGGGGAGGCGACCGACATTAAGGTCGTAATTACTTTTGCATTCACCTTTTGAATCCCAAAGCTCGATAACCTGAGCTTGGGCGCCAGAAGTTATGGCGAAGAAAAGGATGACGACGAGAGCGGCTTTTTTGAAAAAATGCGAGGCGTACACGATGCTTTTTTCTATCTTAATTAAAATAACAGCTACCTTCTGCTTTAGTGATAAAGCGCGGCCAGTTTAGTATACTGTATTTAAAAGATCAAGATATAATTTTTTGTACCAGCTTTGTTTCGCGGTATCACATTGTAGATTAACACTGCAGTTTCAAAACTGATCAATGACTTTCATTGAGTCGAATTAACTCGCGCCGCTTCTCGTCTCCGACTCAATGTAAAGTTTGAAAGAAGCTTTCACCAAAAGAGTACCCTCCGGCCCGTAGACTTCCCCTGCTGCTAGTGTAATGGGTGAAAGAGTTCTTAGGATTTTTACGTGAACCGTCGCGGTGTCACCTTCTTTTAAATTACACGCAAATTGATTCCAAACTTTTTCTTCACAAAACTCAACGTCTCTTACCGCTGCTAAGTAAGCGCGGCTTGAAGTGAGGTCAGTCACTGCGGCGCGGACGTATCCAAAGGATTGTGCAATCCATTCAATTAAGCTGGATTGGCGTAAGCTCGTTTCCGAACAATAGTGTGCTTTTGGATTTAAAGTAATTCGGCAGCTGCCACTGGCTTGATCACCGGACAACACGTGGTCCACCCAGACCATTGGCGGTCGGTGCGGAAGAAACTGTTGCAAAGTCGATACGGGGATGGGAAAACGATTGGACGAGTCCACTATGATAGAGCCTAAAAAAGTTTTTCGATTTCGTAAAGCGCCGACCTCAGATTTGGGGTCACAAAGCGCGTTTATTTTTACGGTTCCGGAAGATTTGCCGTATTTTGATGGGCATTTTCCTGGAAATCCCGTTCTGCCTGCAGTGGCCATCATTGATGCGTCTTTTGAAGCGATTCGACAGCTTAACACCCATGTAACATTTATGACTAAAATTCAATCGGCCAAGTTTATGGACTTAATCCGCCCCGCTGCCGAAGTATTGATCGAACTTCAGGAAACCAAGCCAGGGGTATGGTCAATCACTTGGAAGAAGTTTGTGTCTGCGGCTGCCGAGGATTCAGAAGCGAAGGTTCATCCCAAGCTTGCAGATTTGGTCATTCAGGTCGCTTAAATTGAAATTACCGAAATAAGGACGCTCGGTCTACTTTACCACTTTGATTTTTTGGTATTCCTTGAGTTTGCTCAAAAAGTGCTAAATCAAAGTGATGACCGTAGGCCAGGAGTAGGGCTTGTTGCGCTTTTGCCTTGAGCTGTTGTAATTCGACTTCCGAAATCGGCTGTGGCATGAAAATTTTAATTCTTAAGTCTTCTCCTAGGCGCGCATCCGGTGTGGGTGCGCAATACACTTTTACTTTTAATACGGCATCCAGTTGGGCTTCTAAAACTTCTAACGGATATTTCGTGCCTCCACGGTTTAAGATAAATTCATTCCGGGCAACGTAAATCAACATGCCGTCTTTTTCACGTCGACGAATTTCATCTCGGAGCAAAATTCGTTTTGGAAAGTGAATCCCCAACGCATCAATCATCGCTAGGCAAACATTTTTTCCGGTAAATTCGATTCCCTCTTGTTCACGGATTTCAATCTTTACCCCGGGGATCGGAAAGCCAATTTCCCCTGCTTCGAGCGGCATTAATCCCGGCGGATGGTGCGTAATTCCAGGGCACGCTTCGGTCGATCCATATCCAATGCTTGGGTTTTGGATGTGAAGATTGGTTTGAAGCTTCTTCCATAAATCGACTTCGACCTTTGCTCCGCCAACGATGCACGAGTACGAAGGGTTTAGTTTCTTTTGATTCTGCTCGCACCATTCGATCAGGTCGTAAAAATGAGCGGGTGCCCCTAAGGTTAGTAAGGTTTCTGATGGAATCGAGGCCCGAAGTTCGTGCGCTTTTCGCGAATATTTTCCCTCAGGAATCCATAGTTTTCGCGAGTAAAGTATGCTTTGTAAATAGCCTAAGGTCAGCCCAAAGGTATGAAAGGGTTGCGGGTAACAAAAAATATCGGTGATTTTTTCGGATTCAAAAAATGTTAAAATTCCGCTCAGGGCGTTTTCAATGTTCTCTTTGGAATACAGCACAAGCTTCGGCACTCCGCTGGTGGTGCCGCTGGTAAAAACCCCGATCAATGGCTTTTGATCAAAGTGAGTTTTTAAATTGACTTGTGCACCAATGGCGGCGCGGTCTTGGGCGCTAAAGTCGCCTAAAAGTGCAATCTGGTCTGCCGGGAGATAGCGAATAAACTTAAAATCATGAAGCGGCGGTGGGCAAAGAATGACTAAATCCGATTTTTTCCACGCAGATTTTAGCAAATCGAGGAGCGGTGCGGAGTGAAACCCGCGCCATAAGTAAATCATGCTCTAAGTTTACAATACATTTTTCTGGAATAAAAAATTATTATCATTCCACATGTCACCGGCCACTGCGGATGTAAATGCCTTTCGTGAGTTCTCAAGCGTGAGGGTTTTTTTCATTTGCTGGACAAAGTTGTCCCCATAAAAGAGCGAAATCAGATTATGAAAACGACTGACCCCTTTGTCTAATTCTTTTTTGTAGCGGGCACCACGGTCTTCATCCAGGATGCTTAATCGGTCTTTTAGACATTTTAAAATCACCTCAGACGCCAACTTTGCAGAAGTGCAAGAAACATGCACTCCAGATGAGAAAATGGGGTCCAAGAAAACGGCAGCATCGCCGGCCATCATCCAGCGGTCACCGCAATAGGTTTCGCTTACATGGGAGTAATTCGAAATCACCGAGATTTCGGTACAGCGCTCGGCATCCTTCATCATGTCTTTTACGCGTTCGCTCATGCTGAGCATGGTATGGAGATATTCCTCTAAGTCGCTTCCTACTTTAAAAATACTCGAAGTGCACACTACCCCGACCGAAGTCCGCTCACCCTTAAACGGAATAAGCCACGTCCAGGCACGGTTGGGTAACAAGCCGATGGTAATGTCCCCTTCGTCTAGGCCAGGGTTTCGTTTGACTCCAGTGTAATGCGCGAAAACGGCGACATTGTTCAAGTCGGGGTGCGCCGTGCGGAGTTTGTTTTGCTTTCCAAACAAGGCGTCTCTGCCGGTTGCGTCGATGACGTACTCGCAGGTCATTTCGCCAAGAGTAGTTTGCAGGGTTGCTTGCGTCTTCGTGCACTGTGCACTTTTAACTCGGGCCGGCTGATAAACTTTTGCCCCACAAAGGGAAGCATGGTTTAAAATGTCGCGGTCAAATTGGCTTCGCTCTACTTCAAACGCGTTAGGAATATCTGGATTAAATCCATCTCTAAACCCAAAGTACACTTCATCTTGTGATTTGAAATCAACGAATCGGGCCCCGTATTTATCGATATATTTTCCAGATTTTAGCGTTTCGTAAAAGCCAATTTCTTTATAAAGTGGCATCGTCGCTGGTAAAAGGGATTCCCCAATATGAAACCGGGGATACACCTCGCGCTCGATAATCGCAACATCGACCCCTTTTTTTGCGAGTAATGACCCGAGTGTGCTTCCGCCGGGCCCGCCTCCAATAATGATCACTTCGTGACTTAAGCTCATACCGTTGCCACCTTTTCTCCTCTCTGATAAGAGAGGGTTTTAAGTTGAGAAGCTAAAGATTGAATTGCTGGACCGAGTGCCCGATCGGACTCAATGCGCGGAATAGTGGCCCGAATGAGCTGATAAATTTCGCGGGAGAGTGCACCTTTCAGAGTGATTCCCCTGAGATCAAGCGCCTGAGCAAAACAGATCAAAATCATGGATTGAACATTAAATAACTGCTCGATTAACTCTGAACACTGCACCGCTGCGGACATTCCTAAACTGACCTTGTCTTGATTGTGGCATTCGGAAGAACGCGAAAAAATCGAGTTGGGAATTGCTTTAGCCATAATTTCGGAAGTGATGGCCGAAACCGATTGATGAAGCGCCTTTAGTCCATGGTGTAAAAAGCGGCTAGATTCTGGAATATTGGGCCAATCGGCAAGATTTGGAGGGAGCCCTCGATTAGTTTTTTCATCGGCAAGTAACATCAATTGCCGGTCCAGCAAGTCTGCGGTATTGGCGAGGCAAATTTTTAGATAATCTTGGCTATGCGCTAAGTAACCGCCATAGAAATTTCCGCCCGTACTTAAGTTACCCTCTTCGCTAATGAGGGGGTTATCAGAAGCGCTGTTTAATTCAAGCTCTAGCCAGTTCCAGCCCAATTCAATCGTTTCAAGCGCTGGGCCTAAGATCTGTGGAGTGCAACGGAGGGAGTAACGGTCTTGAACGGGTGCATTTTTTTCAGTAGAATTTCGATACCCTTCTTGGATTAAATTTTCGCGAATTGCCTTTGCAACGCGTGCCTGGCCTTGATGCAATTTTGCTTTTTCGTTGACGAGTACGTCAAAGGCTTCGGTTCGACCTTGCAAGGCCATACAAAGCCAGCTCGTCGTCAAAGTCGTTAAATTTACGATGAAATGAGCATGATTCAGGTTGATTAAACTTAAACCCGCCATGCTCGATGTCCCATTCACTAATGCTAAACCCTCTTTTGGTTTTAAGGTGTATTGGGGAACTTTTGCTTCTGCAAGAATTTCAGAAGCGGGCTTTCCCTGAGGCGAATCAGGGTGATGCAACATCCCTTGTCCTTGAATGGCGGCCGCTAAGTAAGCCAAGGGAATTAAATCTCCGCTTGCCCCGAGTGAGCCTTCTCGCGGCGTGAGGGGAGTCCACCGATTTTCTAAAAATAGCTTCAGACGTTCTAAAAGTTCGATGCTCACTCCCGAATAACCACGGGCCAAAGAGTTCAGTCGAATGAGCATCGTTGCTCTTGTGGCGATTTCCGGAACCGTCGGGCCAGTTCCGCAGGTTAAGTAGGCCACTAAGTTGCGTTGGAGTTCCTCGGCTTGATAGGGCTCGGTGAACCGAAAGCTACTATCACCGAAGCCTGTGGTCACGCCGTAAATGGGCACCCGTTTTTCGAGTAAATTCAACAGGTGTTGGTGGGCCCGGTAGACCTTTGTTTTGGTGGCATCGGTCAGGTTAATTTTAGTGCTCAGGCTCTTCCTGGAAAAAATATAGTCCTTCACCGTTTCAAGCGAGAGGGGAGAGGTGTCGAGTGTGAGGGACGAATTTTGGCCTGAATTCATGGTTAAATCTTTTCGAATCTGCAGTCGTCCGTCAAATCAAAAGAAGAGGACCATTCAAATGAGCGGGTTGAATCCATCTGCGCGATCCATTGGAGAAGTTGATGGTCCGTAGATGGAACTTTGTGGGAGAGGAGGGAGCGCGCGTCCAAACGTAATTTTATTTTAAACGCCTGGCTAGTTTCTGGGGAGGAGTTCAATACAAAGGCATTAATACTGTTGTTGGACGCATTTTGATCAATCACCCAAAGGGGGTCCTCTGAAGCATGGGGTAATTCAAAATGCCAAGCCGCTTCTTGAAGCGCGCAAATCAAAGAGGATTCTCCTTGCTGCAAATAAATCGTGGGCCCCGTCCACTGCATGGCCTGACAAAGGGGCGAAAGGCGCACGCTGGGAAGTGTATGTACAAAGCGGCCGGGACTCCAATGGTTTTCATTCAATCCGCCTTGCGCAAAGGCAAAATCTGTTTCATTTGAGGCTTGGGGAGAAGTTAAAACGATCTGTTGTGGAGGAGGTCCGATTTCGTCTTTTACGGTGAAGTAGAAATCCACTAGTCCAAATGCAGCCGCGTCCAGGCGATTCCAGCGGTCTACTGCGGTTGCCCAAAATGGCTCGATTTTGGCCGGAAATTCATAGAGATGCCGAAAAGACCTCACGAACATCTCCTTCATCGAGCGACCTCAGCAACGGCGTGAATCCCGCCAAACCCGAGCGAAGAAATGAGGACGGATTCCAAATTATTTGCGGGAAGGGGCGCTTCATTGACTAAGTAATGACCCTGAAATTGAGGATCAGCAGATTTCGTCGTTGCGATCGAAAATACGCGCTGATGTAAAAGCGATTCGCAGGCTGCAATCAAGTCCAGTGCGCCGCTGGCTCCTAAAGTGTGGCCAATGCACCATTTAGTCGCGGTGATGGGAATTCGCTGTTGGGGAAATAATGATTCAAAGGTCTGGTCTTCGGTAGCATCATTGAGCGGAGTTCCCGTTCCATGAGCAATAATTAAACTGGGTGGCTGAAAAACAACGCCATCCGTGAGGGACGTCATTCGCTCATAAGCCCTTTTTAAGCTCGCGCCTGAGGGTGATGGACGCGTAACCGCGAAACCCTCGGTATCTATTCCAATTCCTTTGAGTCGAAATCCAGCCGTTTTACCAAGAACAATCACCGCCGCAGCATCTCCGAGTGCAAGGCCGTCCCGCTCGGCACTAAACGGTTTGGGATAGGTAGGAGTGAGCGCATGTAAGCTTTCAAAACCGCGTGAAGCAAAACGCCCAATTTTATCAGAGGTGAGCACAATCACTTGATCGACTCTGTCTTGTTGAACCCACTGTGATCCTAAGTTGAGCGCGACCAACGCGGAAGAACAGGCATTGCTCATACATAAGGAAAGTTTAGGCACGATTCCCACTTGCTTGATCCACCCGCTTAAAATTTCCGTGTATGGGTTTTGTGAGGGAAGGGGGGGCGTAGGGTTCCAAATATAATCTTCGATGCAGCCTTTGGTGCTCGCAAAAATAACACCAACCCGTGCGCCAAGTTCAATGTGAATTTGTTTCCAAGATAGGCATAAATTTTTAATGATTTGATCTTTGATCGATAGGGTTGAATGAGGCCATAGGCCCGACTGAATCCTTTGACCTTCGCAAAGGTGGTTCCAAAAATCTAAGGTGGTTGGCCCTGCCGAAGTCGAGCAGCCGTAGCCAATAATCCGGACTTGGGATGGGGTGCGAGGGGCGGAAGCGGCATTCATCATTAATGTTCGAGCTTAGCTTCGACACCCGGTTGGGACGATAGCTCGTCCACTAAGGTATACACATCTTGAAGCGTCCGCACCGACATTAGCTTTTCGCCATCGACTTTAATTCCAATGTTTTCCTCTAGGTGAACCAGCATATCTACCGCATCTAAGCTATCTAACCCAAGGTCGGTAAATAGAGTCGCTTCGGGGGTTAATTTCTCCAGTGGAATTTCAAAGCCTTGGTGCATAACGCTATTCACTTTGGTAATGATTTTAGGGTTAGTCATGATGATTTTGAGAGTATCAGACTTGAGTTTATCCCGCCAAATGCAAAATTATTGCTTAAAACCGTGTGTACGGGCATGGATAAATGCTCTTTTAAATGGAGGACCGAAGCGCATTCCGGGTCAATTTCCACTAAGTTTCGTGTGCGAATAAGCGTTTGTGATTCAATCATTTTAATGCAGGCAATCACTTCCAGTGCTCCACAGGCAGCCAGAGAATGTCCAAAATGCCCTTTTAAACTGCTCACTGGAGTTCGAGACCCAAAGACTTCGCCAATCGCCTTTGCTTCTTCTTGGTCACCGTAAAGGGTTGCCGTGGCATGAGCGTTCACATAGTGAATGTCGGCGGGACTCAATTGTGTGCGGTCAAGCGATTCTCGAATGGTTTCTACCATGCTGCTTTTTTGAGATTGGCTCATGTGTGTACCATCGCAAGAATAAGCGCCTCCTTTGAATTCCGCTAAGGGAATTGCCTTACGGCGCTTGCAGCTTTCTTCTGTTTCGAGGACTACGACGGCAGCACCTTCGGAGATGACTAGTCCGTCTCGTTTGAGGTCAAACGGCCTGGGGCTTAGGTCTGGACGGTCGTTGTATCCCCTAGAAGCGGCCATCACGATGTCAAAAACGGCAGCCCCCGTGTAATGAAGTTCATCAGCACCGCCCGCGATCACGATGTCATAGAGCCCGGTTTGCATCAGTTCCCAACCCATAATCATCGCTTGTGCAGAAGTTGCGCATGCCGAGGAAGGAGAAATGGCCGTTCCGTAAAACCCTAAAGCGGATGCAACATTGGAAACAACCGAGTGGCTCATGCATTTAAAAAAAGTAGTGCCCAATTGTCCTTCAGGTCCCCCTTTTTCAAATAGCTTTTTAAAATGGGCTTCCATCGAGTCTGGGCTACCCGTTGTTGATCCTAAGCACAGGGCAATCCGGGGGGAGTATTTTTTTTCTTGAAGCGTGAATTGAGCCTGATTTAGCGCATCTAAAGTGGCGAGGACCGCCATTTCTGACATGCGCGACATTGTTCTTCTTGCCGATCGTGGAATTTTAGAAATATCGTACGCCGGAACAGGCGCACCCAGGTGAGTGTGCAAGCCCTGATAATTTTTCCATTCTGGAAAGGATTGAATTCCCGATTGGTTTTGTAAAAGTGCTTGAAAAATCGACTCCACGGTATTGCCGAGTGAACTCAATGCTCCCATTCCTGTGACAAAAACTTTGGTCTTCATTGTGCAAGTTCCTTTAATTCTTTCAAGATGGGCTTTATTCCACAGATGTGTCCCGCAGAGCGAAGCGCTGAAACTGCTGCCCCTAAAATTCCTGGAAAAAGCGTGTTTTGACCGGTAATGAGTAAGTTAGGAATATGCGTTCGTGGACCCAAGGCACGCGCGCCAGTGTTTTGAATGGAATGGTAAATCCCGTAGGCCGAGCCCTCTTCTGATCCATTAAAATACAAATTCGAAAGCGGTGTCGAAGTTTCGAAATGGTCAATCCGGGTTTTGAGTTGTGGGTGGAACTGGTCCAAAAAATCAAAAATTTGATTTGCGTAAGCGTTCTTTGCGGCGTGATATTCGTGCGGGCGTTTATTCCACGCGGTCCCTATCCATGGTTTATACCATTCTACAGAGCAAGCTGCATGAATACTGATGGGCAGTGTTTGCGTGCCCGTTGATTTTGCAATTCGTTCAGAGGGACAGATAAAAGCAAGACCAGGTTTAGCGTCGCTTTTGCGGTTAAGATCAAGCATTTTTTCAGGCTCAGCACTTTCAAAATAATAGTAATTTTTTAGGCGATCAAATTGAGGTGGGGCTTGATGGGTTGCATAGATTCCAAAAATTCCGATCGTTTCCTTGAGTGTGTGGAGGCGCTGTCGGAATGCTGGGCTAAAAATGCCAGGGTCATCGACCATTCTAAAAGTGGCTTTGGGATGGCAGCCGGAAACGATCCACTTCGCTTCATAACGATCGCCAGAATCGGTGTGGACAGCTTGGGCAATTTTATTCATGGTTTCGATTCGGGTGACTTTCTTTTTAGTCAATACGGTGCCCCCGTTTTTTTGAATCACCGCGACCATTTTTTGGGCTAAAGCGTCACCTCCCTTGGCAAATCCATAAGGCCCTCGGATCAAGGAATCCACCATAATTGCATGTAATCCAAATGAAATCTCCTGCGGCATCACTCCGTGTAGTGTACAATGGCTATAAAGAATCGCGCGTAAAGATCTGCTTTGAGTTAACTTTTCAACCACGGTCGCAAGAGACGTTTCTGTGGCAGCGATTAACTGAACGGGATCTAAGGCATCGTCCGTAAACTCGTAAGTTGGAAACAATTTGACCACCGCTTTGACCCGCTCAAAGTAAGTTCGGATTGCCTCGCGTTCGGAAGGAAAAAATTTCGTAAGACGCTCGATTGTTTTTTCATAGCCCTTTGGCAATTGAAACTCGAAATCCGGAAAACGAAAAACATCAAAACCTTCCGGGTCCAGAGGAACAAAAAGCGATTCGTCGTACGCCTCTAAATAACGGAGAAGTGTATGAAAGGGTTGGCCTGGCCCCATTGCGCCCGTATAGTGTGCTCCCGTATCAAAGCGGTGGCCGAAACGGCTAAAGCAGTGAAGGTATCCTCCAACTTTAGAATATTGCTCTAAGACACAAACAGAAAAACCTTTTTTGGAAAGGAGTGCCGCCGAGGTCAACGAGGCCATCCCTGATCCGATGATCACTACATCAAAACGCGAAGATCCACTCATGACGGAAACATGCCGCCATTGACACTTAGGGTGTGCCCTGTGATGTAGGACGCATCTTTAGAACACAAAAAGGAAACTGCACCGGCCACTTCTTGGGCTGTTCCCATTCGTTGCAAGGGAATGCGCTTCACCATTTCTGCGACCTGAGGAATGCTTTCTGTCATTTCCGTTTCAATGAGTCCGGGAGCGACCGCGTTGACTCGAATTCCGCGTGAACCGACCTCAAAACTCAGTGTTTTGGTCATCGCAATCAGTGCTGCTTTGCTTGCCGAATAGTTAATTTGTCCTGGGTTGCCGGTTTGCCCGGCAAGGGATGAAACATTAACAATGCATCCGCGCCGATGTCTCATCATTTGGCGCACACACCAACGCATCAAGTAGAACGGTCCATAAAGGTTTGTTTTGATGACCTCGTCAAAGGCACTGTTGGACATTAAACCAGTTAAGTTGTCTTTGTGAATGCCTGAGTTATTGATTAAAATGGAAATGTCTTTGTACGGTTCTAACGCTTTCTCTATTTCTTCGGGATTTCGGACATCGAATTGTAAAGACTCCGGGGGCAGAGCGCCCTCTAGGTCACGAATTAAAGCCAGAGTCTCTTCGGCGCCTTTTGCGTTTTGGTGATAGTGAACCATAACCTTAAAACCGTCGCGAGCTAAGCGCACGGCAATTGCGCGACCAATGCCAGAAGAACTTCCGGTAACCAAAGCAAGGCCTAATCCGCGATGCGGCTGAGGGGAGGTCGGGGGTGTATTCATATTTGGTCTGTGCTAGAATCTATCGTTAATGGGAAATCAAGTCAAAACCAAATTAAATCAGGCTTTTGCGCCCCAAGTGGAGGGGGCTGGCTCATTGGGTCCAAGGACAAATCTTTGGACGGTTTCCTTTGGGGTTACGCTCTTGGTTTTTGGCGCGTTGCTTGGATACGGAGTGATGGTTCCGTTATTTCTTTTAGGTTTTATTTTTCCCGTATGTAATGTCTGGACTGAATTTGTGCTTCACCGGGGGACTTCCTTACTTATGAATCTTCAGACTTGGTATCAGGCGCGCTTGTCCATCGCTATCGAGCCTAAGTCTTCGTCTCGCAAGCCTCAGATCATCCTCTCTAATCATCGTTCGCATCTAGACGCATTTTTATTTTTGGCGACCATCCCGGGGGTGCGCATGCTTGCACGGAAAAGCCTATTCTTTATCCCTTTTCTTGGGGGAATGATGCGGATAACTCGGCAAATTCCCGCCAAAAGGGGCATGGTCACATCTCTTCAGCGGGCAATGGAAGAGCTGAAGCTTCGCGCACTTGAAGGCCAAAATGTTCTGATCTTTCCGGAAATGACTCGATGCCAGCCCGGGTTTGACGGAATTCAGCCCTTTTCGATATTGCCTTTTCAGATGGCGCTTCAAATTCAGGCCGAGATCATTCCGGTCGTGCTCAAAGGTACGGATCAAGTTTGGCCCAAAGGCAAGTGGGGGATCGTCTCAAACCACCTCATCCAAGCGTTTTCACTGCCAAAGATTTGTGCAAGCCAGTTTGAGTCAAGCGCCGAATTAAGAGACGCCGTATGGAAGTCCATGAACGAAGCATATAGGGCTAAAATACAATGATCATACGGATGTGCTTATGTGTACCCACCTATAACAATCCGAAAACCATCCGGGTTCTGATCGAAGAACTCCTCCTGAAAACTCGATTTCCGATCGTCGTCGTTGATGACGGAAGTGATCGCCCCGTCCAAAGTCTTTTAAGTGACGACCTGTTAAAGAACGCAAGACTAACCGTACTTCGGCATGAACGAAATCAGGGCAAGGGAAAAGCAATTCAAACAGCGTTTGATTTTGCCGTTCAAAAAGCATTTACCCATTTATTTACGCTCGATGGTGATGGGCAACACTTGGTGGGGGAAATCGAGAAAATGATCGCGGCCGTACGGGAACACCCCTGGGACGTCATTTTAGGAAATCGAAAAATGACCGGTGAAGCGGTACCAAAGGTCAGTCGATTCGGAAAACGGTTCTCTAATTTTTGGGTCAATTACGAAACGCGGAAATCCGTATCTGATTCACAAAGTGGATTTCGAATTTACCCCCTATTTCATGTCCAAAATTTAAAATTTTGGACGCAGCATTTTGATTTTGAAATCGAAGTGCTCATTAGGCTCATGTGGAAGGGGGTCACGATCCGCGATGTGGAAATTGATGTTTACTACCCCCCGCCCCAACATCGCGTCAGCCATTTTAATAAGTTTTGGGACAATGTTCGAATTTCAATGCTGAATTCAATTTTGGTGATCTTATCGCTCTTTAAATCGAATCACTCGGCGGGTTTGGCTTCGCTCGCGATTGGGGTGGGCGTTTTTATTGGGTGTACGCCTTTTGTGGGTTTTCACACGTTAATTGCTGCCGGATTAAGCTTCTTGCTAAGGCTCAATTTTATTTGGCTTTGTGTGGGCACCCAAATTTCCTTTGGTCCAATGCCCGCAATATTGATCCCCGCAGCCTTGGAGCTCGGAAAGTATCTCGGCGTGGGGTGGGCGCTGGGCACTGTAATCATGGGTGCGGTGCTAGGTGTCCTTGTTGGATTAATCTCTTATGGAATTTTGAAAAATGCTAAGAAAAGGGCTAAGTCGGCAGCATGGAATGGGAGAACTCGGGGAGGGCGATTGGGGAATGGGTTTTTAAAGGCCGTGACCCGCCATCTAGGACTAAAAGCCGCCTATTTTTGCCTTTATTTTATTGTTCCTTATTTTTACTTTTTCGCACCCCAGGGCCGAAGGGCTATGCAGGAATATTGGAAAATCCGATCGCCTCGATCGAATGCAGTGATTCGGCAATTGCTGGTGTTAAACCAGTTTCTAAAATTCGGAAAAATTCTCTTGGATCGCCTTTATCAGAGCTTTCACTCTGAGCGATGTTTTAAAATAGAGTCCAGCGGAGCCCAGCATTTTTTGAATCCCATGCAAAATCATCAAGGCATCATCATGGTGGGCGGGCATCTTGGAAACTGGGACTTAGCTTCCCGATCGTTAGGAAAACACGGCTATGAGGGGCGTTTTATGACGGTTCAATATCAAGCCGAAGGTCTTCATTTTAATCAAATTCAGGAGCAGAACGAATCCTCAAACGCAAAGCCCTTGCCACTCGGAAAGAACGACCGTCCCGCCCAGCCAGTATTGAGCGTCCGTGATCTTTTGACTCAAGGAATTCCGGTCGGGTTTTTGGTGGATCGTCCAGTGGGGAATCACTTTGAACTCGTTCCTTTTTTGGGAAAATTAGCACCAATGGATAGCGCCCCCTTCCGCATTGCGGGCATCTGTAAGGTTCCGGTGATTTTTACTTTTGGTTTTAAACAAGGGGAGTCTACTTATCAGTTTATTGCCGAATCGCCGAAAGAACTAAAGTTTGAGACCCGGTCTTCCTCAGCAAAGCTTCTGGAGGGGTATCAGCTGTTAGTCGAATTTTCGAATACGGTCGAAAAACATCTAAACCGTTTTCCAGATCAATGGTTTAATTTTTTTCCTTATTGGAGTACGGTGCCGCAACCGCCGGAGGGGATCTCTGAAGGAAAAGCACGGCATTTTTTACTGGAAGATTTGGAGGGGTGAAGTGCAAAAAAACTGTCCTTTTGGTTTGTTTTTTTTAAGTCTATTGGTGGGTCTACAATCGTCCTACGCGGAAGCCCCTTTTACACTAAAAGAAACGCTTCACTACGCATTAGAACATTCTCCGACCTTAGCCAGTGCCCGAAGTAATCAAAAAATTTCCGATTTAGTTTCAAAAAGTGCATTTTCAAAATTATTGCCGTCGGTTGATTTTACAACCGTAAACGGGGTTCAAAATAATATTCCGGTAGCCACAGCAAGCGGGAGCAATACGCTGCTGAGTAATAATCCAACCGCACCCTGGACCAGTTCGTTGTCGTTAGGAATAAACGAGACCCTTTATGATAATGGAGTATCGTGGACCAAAAAAAAAGTCGCTGAATTAAACCAAGTCATTGCAGAGGTGAATGTTCAAAAGACGCGAGATCAACTCGTTTTGAATATCGTTTCGCAATTTTATCAATATTCGTTAGCAACGCGCTTGGTAGAAGTTCGAAGGCAACAACAAGCCATTTTAGAAAAACAGTTCCGGGTGATGTCCAGCCAATATCAGCAAGGGTTTAAAACACGGAGTGACTTTTTAAGGTTTAAGACGCAGCAACATCGGGCTGAAATTGATTCGATCAGCGCGGAAGCCGCTCAAAAAAATGCTGCGGCTCAATTGGTGAACTTAATGGGGTATGTGCAAGACTCAGCAAGTGTAGACGTTTCCGTGGGGCCTCAGTTTCTTGCCATTGAGTCAGACCCTCACCTTAAAAATGCAATTTCTTTCCCCACTCAAGCGCCAAATCTCGCTCAATTTTATGATTATAAAATTTCCGCGCTTCAAGACGAAGTGAATGCCGCCTCGGTAAAGCTTGCGGAACGAAACTATTGGCCTCAGTTGAACGTTACTTCAGGACTCTTGTATTCCAATCAAAATTACATTAATTCGGGAGAAAGTTTTACCGCAGGAAACCAATTGTCTTGGAATGGGTTGCTGACGCTTCAGTATAATATTTGGGATTGGGGGACCCTGAAGCGCTCGGTTCAAGTGGCCGAACTCACCCGAGAGGTACAACGAAACACCTTGAATCAAAATTTACTCGACGTGAAAGAAAAAGTTTCGGAGCTCATGAATGGACTGGTACGCATCAAGGACAGTTTTAAATTGAGTCAAGAACTTTTAGAAATGGAAGAGGAGAGTAATCAAAATTTAGAAGTTCAATACCGCGAGGGTAAAGTCACGTACTTAGATTTGATGACGAGCTTAAGTGATTTGCTTGGCGCAAAAGTTTCATTTCACACCTCTTACTTCGATGCACTCACCAGCTTAGCGCAGTACCACTATTACGAAGGGACTCTTTATGAAAAAATGGAGTAATCGATCCTGGATCATTCGGGTTTTAATTTTTGGCATCGGAGTATTGGGCGTAGGATTAATTTTTCACTTTAAGTCGAATTCAGCCCATTCTGCTAACTACGGGACGGTTACGCGAGGGGACTTAGTTCAGAAGGTCACGATCGCTGGTTCTGTGAATCCCAACCGAAAGACCGTGATCACTGCTCCTTATAATGGGTATGTTCGGAAAATTTTTGTGCAAATCGGGCAACACGTGAAGGAGGGCGATCCGATTGTGAGTCTTGCGCAATCCCTTAAAGGAAGTGTGGAGGAAATTTATCCAATGCGGGCGCCCTTTTCGGGCACCGTGGTTCAAGTGCTAAAAACCGAGGGTGAGTACGTTGAACAAACGAACTCGCGAGCAAATGGGCTGGTGCGAATTGACGACTTATCAAGAATGTTTGTGGATGCCAATTCGCCCGAGCTTGAAATTGGAAAGCTTAAGGAAGGTCAAGAGGGAATCGTAAAGGCTTCGGCGATTTTGAATAGAACGTATCACGGGAAAATTCAGCATATTTCACTTGCATCACGGGAGCAGCGGGATTGGGATCGATCTCGGGTGGAGTTTCCGGTTTTGATCGAAGTCACCGATCCGGACGCACAGTTAGAGCCGGGAATGTCGGTCATTGTGGACATCATTGCAAATCAGCGGCCCCACGTGTTGATGCTCAATCATGAGTACATTCAAAAAGAGGGGGAGCAGTACTTTGTGATCACCGAGCAAGGCGTAAAAAAAGAAGTGACGCTCGGGTTGCAAAATGAAGAGGCGGCAGAAATCACGCACGGTCTTTCCGAGGGCGAGAAAATCAGACAGACCGATTTTTTGAGCCTGCTGAAAGAGGGATCGTAATTCATGTACGAAGTGAAAAATCTTTCCCTTTCCTACCAAGT
>CAIMNF010000388.1 GCA_903842755.1 Oligoflexia bacterium | reverse complement strand
TGAATGGCTTCTTTCCGAAACGTCATCACGGCATCTAAATCCGTATAGGTTTGTCGGTGCGCAGCTGGATTCCGAAGATCCTGCAAAACCATCAGTCGCTTTGCGACGGAGACGCATTCTTCGTCGCTCGCTTGAGGTAACTTCAGGAGCGGCCCAATCGTTTTGGACTGTGCGGCCCCCGAAGGCGAACCAGCCCCCGGCGCGGGCAGTTTGCGCGCAAAGATTAAAAAAATCACCGCCCAGGCTCTCAAACCATCAAACACTTTAAAGCGATCCTGCAGAATTTTTCCGTTAAAAAAAGTCTGGGCCATCAATTTTGCTTTATGAAGCGGGAACAAATCGGGATGAATTTTTCCATTTAGCCCTAAGGCGGTCATGACCCGTTCATGCGACGGATAATCATCCATAAATCCCACGCGTTGCCAAACCGTTTGGAATTCGTGTAAAGCGGTATCTAATTTTGGGAATAAAAACTTCTGTCCTAGCTTTTTCTCCAATACCAAATCTAAGGCTTTGCAGTATTCCAACACCGTAGGAGCTTTATCGATCGGAAGTTTTTGCATTTCCAAAGAGCTTCGAAAAGGCTCTTCCGCAGCGCGGAGCGCGGATTGGGCTACGGGGTCCAATTTTAAAAATTGAGGAATCACTTCCATTAATTTTAAATCCACTTCGCGAAGCGCGGAGGCCGAATCCGCCGTTACAGGCTCAAGCGGAGCGCCTTCGCGGTCCGTTGAATCTTCCCCGCTTGCCTGCGGCGCTCTTAATCGGTCGCGCAGCTGAACCAACTTTTCCCATTGGGGGTGATCTGGGTTCGCTTGCAAAAGAGTCTCGATTTGTTTGGCAAAATCAACTCCTCCTTTGCGTTGGGGATCAAACGAGCGGTAAATTTTATCGACCACAAACTCATCATTTAAATTTTCGCCCAAATAATTCAGCACTGCTTTTTTAGCCACTAAAGGTGCGTGCGCACAAAGTGAATCTAAGGCTCGTCCTCGAATCACTGCGGATGGCGACTTCAACTGTTCCGCCAACGTTTCGCTCGCCACGATGGATTGGGGATACGACTTCAGCGTAATCACCGCATGAAGAACGAGCGCGTTCGCCCCTGAATTCAAACATTCCAAAACCCAAGGCTCAAATTCCGGTAAAGGATTAAAACGGAGGTACTTTAACAATCCAAGCTTCGCATCCATGCTTCCTTGTTGCCGAATCCGCTCGAACCATTTAGCGTTTTGCCCACCACCGTGATCTCCGCGCTGGGCAAGGACTTCCAGAACACCTAAAACGCGAACGGCATGCTGATCCAGATCTTCCGGAGCCCACTCGCGAATCGTTTTGTAAAAAAGAGGCGCGTCTAACTCCTGGCTAAAGCGCTCCAACGCAACCAAAAGGGAAGGCCGGGATTCTAAATTCTTAAGGTCGTTCTGCCATCGCTTACAAAGCGCCCTGGTTACCAAGCCAAGCTCAGCACACGCTCGGACTAATCGGCTATAAACTGCAGAACTCAGCGGGAGCCCAAACCATGATTCAATTTGTTTAAGGGTGGCTTCTTTTTGTTGAATTTGCGGATGGGTCAGGGCCCAATCGCTCCAAAGGTTAATCCATCGGATTCGAACCGCATCACTTTCGGCTGGAGGGGTGTTTTGAGTGATGCGCATCAGCTCTGCGTTCCAATCGATTCGGTCGGCGCAAAACTCTAGCCAAGAAAATCGAACGGCGTCCCGTTTAGGCTCTTGAGCAAGACCCCACGTCAAGATCGGCCCGTGTGCACTTTCGCGGCGGAGTTGGGTCCAAAAATAAATTTCGTTTTCAACACTTCCATCCTCCATTCCCGTTCCGCCGGCTTGCGCGCGCAAAAAGGCTAAAATTTGGCTATAATGTGCCAATCTCCGGTCAGGCGGCAAACCGCGCAAAACCAATAACATGCGTTTCCATTGGGAAGGTAGGTCAAAGAGAGTTAATCCCATCTCCACTTCGGTTTCGTCAAAGGCACGAAGCTCAAGAGGAAGCACCGGATGCGGGTCGGCCTGAGTAAGAATTTTAGAAAGATAATCCTCCAACTTAAACTGACTGCGAATTTGAATTTGCGAGAGTACGGATTGAAAGATTTGGTGATGGAGCGAGTCTTCGTAAAAAAGCGATTCATGGGAAAGTAAAAAGGTGGAATCACGCTCTAAGCGCCCCAACGCAAAAAGGGTGGCCGCCAACAAGGATGGTTCACGAAGAACGGTCGCCCCTGTTTTGTCCGTTAAAAGAGAGCGAAGTGCGGGCAGCGCTTTAAATGACTTTAGTTCACCCAGCGACAGGATAATATTTCTGAGCCAGAAAAAATCAAGCTGCGCGTAAGCAATCGAAAAGTCCGCAAGCAAACGCTCCGAAGAGGCATCATCACTTACCTGCCCCAGCGCATACGCCAAAGGAGCCTTCAATGTGTCCGGCGCAATCGGATAAAAGTTTCTTAAAAAACGGGCCGCTAAATTAGACTTCCGTTGACTAAGCGATAAAATGGCCAGTTGCTGCTCGGCCAAGTCTTCATTCTTCTGGATCACTTCAATCAAAAACTGAAACGAACGCGAATCCTCGTAGTGAACGAGCTGCTTAAGAACTTTTAAACGGTTCGAGCGCCACTCGCTGTCTTCGTAGTGACGAATCAGCGCGCGGGCCTGGTCCGGAGTAGGACTGCCTTGAACCAAAGCCTCCCACTCCGTCTGGCCTTTTGAATCTGACGTCAGGGTCATTACTAACTTTTCTTAGCGGGCTTAGCAGCTTCGGCACGTTTCGCCCAGCTTTTACACCAGCCATCCGCAGAAACTTCGCCTGTCGGAATCAACTGGCACTTGCTGGTAGGTTTGCCGGGACTTAAGTAAAACTGACAACCACCGCAAACGGCTTTTTTATCTTTTCGATCTTTGGAATCTTTTGCATTTGGCACATATCCAAGAGCTTTCACTAAAGGATCAGTCGCTTTGACGGCTTCGGCGAAAACTTGCTGAACACGGGCCATGGGAGCAGCGAAGACTGCTACAGCCGAAAACAATACGGTTTTTAAAAAATGACGACGGGATGGATCGTTTTTGCTTTGCATTTTTATTTTCTCCTAGGTTTCAATTGATTTGCTGATTTACCCTTCCCATTTTCGCCGATCTGTGCCGATTAGCAAAGCAAAACTTATTGCTTGTATCACCTTTCGAAGTCAGGCACAATTATGGCGAATGAAACTTCCTTCGTTGCAGGAACTTAAACGGATTGGATTAGCTGCGTTAAAACAAGGATTGGATCCGTCCGCGCTTGAGCGTGGATTGCAATATTTGCGAGACGATGGCTTTATCAGCCTTGACGTTGCCACCTTAGGCGCAAAGGGCTACGTCATTGAATTCACGTTGCGCGATTCCACGCAAAAAACAAAAATTGAATTTACTACCGCTTCACAACCGCTTTACTCGAGCTGCGATTGCTCGATGTCAGGCTACGGAATTTTCTGTAAGCATCAAGCCATTGCCACTTGGGTCATCTCTTGCTTGGCGGCAAATTCCTTCGAACTCACGCGCGTAGAAGCTTCCGTCATCGAAAAAATTAAGCCCTTTGCCGATCACTTAGCCAAATTAAAAGCGCTCCCGCAACAGTCAAGCGCATCCCCTACTCATCCCTACGGAAAAAATGGAGATTCTGGCCCTTCGACCTCGGAGGTTACGCTTCAAGGACTAGTCCTGTGTTTTCCCTTGCAGTCCCTTCAAAAGGAACCCCTTGAAATTTCCTTTCCGGATACCTTACCGAAAGCAAAGCCCCACCAAGATGCCTTACGGCCGGATTTGGCCCTCCACTACTACCGAGATTCGGATTTACCCCACCCCCTTTGGCGGTCGCCGGTTTCGTTTCGTGGGACCACCCATAATTTATTTCAAAATCCGCATGACATTCTTCGCCGCAAAAGCATTTATTATCTCTTTAGCGACGACACCCGCATTCCGATCGCTGAAATTTTATATCACCCCCACGCGCAAGCGGTTCCATCCGAACTCATGCCGGTTACTGCAAATCTCCACGCGGAATTTTTAAAAACCCACCCCTTGCGGTTTTTTCCAAAGGAAGATTCTTCGCCACAGGGACCCCAAATCTGGGATGCAAAAGCGGAAGAAAAGCTGGACGCCCTGTTGCTTTCGGTGACCTACGAGGCTTCCAAGCTATTAAAGCGAGAACGGTTAAAACTTTATTTTTCGGGGCATGAGTCATTCGATCATCACAACCAAGTGCTTGAAGTTTCCGACGTTAGCTTTGAAACCCCTGGGCACCTTGCTTCCGGTTACCGAGTGAAATCACTGAACCAAGCAGCGGATGCGATCGATGACTTTAAGACAGAGATCAACCTTGAGCTAAAGGGTTCGCCCTGGATGTGGATGCAAACGTTGGCCATTTGCCCGGCTCAACAAAAACTTTTTTTTCATCCGTTCCATTATTGGCTAAGCCATTATCCGCCAAGCTTAGGACTCACCAGTCACGGGCAATTGGCGCAAATTTTAGAAGAAATCCAGCACGAATTCCATGCAAAGCCCAGTGACTTAATTGCTTCGCCCCCGTTCAGTTATGCCTCCGAAGGCTCATTTTGTCCCCATATTCGAGTTTTTTCAAATGCCACGTTTGCAGTGGAGCTCGATTTCGAAGAGGGCGTCTTGGACGGAATCCCCTTACCGATCCTAAAGCAAATCCAAGTTCTTTCGCTTGGGCTGCGCGCCTGGAATGAAACACTCAGTGAAGAACTTTTTGTATTAAAAAAAGTAGCCAAACGGTCCAACGATTTGCGGTTGCTTCGTCATATCGGCGTAGCCTCGCTAGTGTTTCAAGAAACCATTCGTTACCTCATTAAAAAGGATCGGCCTTACGAATCTTTTTTTGAGCAATTGAAATTAAAACTCGCTCAGCTTTTAAACAAAATGGAAGGTTCTCCGAACACCCAGTCCATTACGCTAGAGCTTTTTTGCTCGAAGAGTGCGATCGATTATTTAGACCAATACATCGGCCACCTGAAATCACTTTACGAGGAGCAGTTGTTTCCGCTTGTTACTGCCAACCACAATATTTGGCAAAAAGGGGTGTACGCTTTTTACCTAAAGTTAATTTACTCGTGGATTAGCATGAGCCAATCCCAAACCCAGGGAAGTGTCCTGCTGAAGACGAAAGACGGAATCATTCAAAACCCTGTTTTTGAAGACCCTGCAAAGCTGAGGGACTTGCGCTTTGCTCCGCAAGATCAAGACGGAGCAAATCTTGCCCTTTTGCGCAAAGAATCGGCCAAATGGGCCTTCAGCAAAAAAGAAACTTCCGCTGAATCTTTAATCCGCGCCTTTTTGCCACTTCAAAATGAAGGTGCGCTCATTTCGTTAGATGATCAGTCGATTGAAGAACTGAATGACGAAGATTTTATCTCCGAATTTATTTTGGAAGAAACCCCCGACCAGCAAGGCCGCATTGATTGGTTTGAGCTGCATCCGAAGTTTTTTTTCAAGGGCGTTGAAATTAGCGAGGAACAGGCCAAAAAACTGAGCCAAACGGGGATGATTACATTTCAAGGAAAAATTTATCGCCTCAATCAATCGACCATTCCGTCGTTAGAAAAACTGAGCCAATTTTGGGATCAGCTTTCGCAATCCGCTTCGCCCAAGCGCGGGGGAAAACGCACGGACCGTATTTACAAGTTGCCCAAGCATTATACCCTTGAACTTCTCGCCCTCCGCTCCACGGGGGTAAAAGTAAAGGGTGGCCCCATCTGGGACCAAATCTGCAAGTTCTATGATTCCCTTGGGGAAGAACGTCCGCCCCTGAATCTGCCGCACGATTTTAAAGGGGAACTCAAACCGTATCAACACCGCGGGGTCCAGTGGATTCACGATCTTTACCGCTTAGGTTTAGGCGGCATCTTAGCGGACGACATGGGGTTAGGTAAAACCGTTCAAACTCTGGTGTTTTTAGAGATGCTCCGCAATCAAAATGAACTGGGACACTCGCTGATTGTGGTCCCGACCTCGCTGACCTACAATTGGTTTAGCGAGGCCGCGCGATTTACCCCACAACTTCCAATTCTTATTTTTCAATCCAAAGAAATGAAAGCGGCAAAAGAGTTTTTGGAAAAGAACCCGCATGGGCTATTGATTTCTACTTACGGACTGCTTGCCGAGCACGAAACGTTTTTTAATCAACACCGGTGGAACATCCATATTTACGACGAGGCTCAAAACCTGAAAACCATTACGGCGAAACGCACGACGGTTTCGCGCAAAATGCCTGCCCGGTTCAAGTTGTGTTTAACGGGTACTCCCCTGGAAAATCACATGGGGGAATTCTTTTCGTTGATGGATTTAGTGGTGGCGGGGTCCCTGGGTCCCTTTGATCAGTTTAGAAAATCCTACATGCAATCGTATGCGCCCGAGCCCGAAAAAATGCAGTTTTTAAAATTAAAAACGCGGCCACTGGTTTTAAGAAGAACGAAGTCGGCTATTTTAAAAGAACTCCCGCAAAAATCCGAAAGCACCGTAAAAATTCCGTTTACCGATAAGCAATTGGCCATTTACCGCGACATTGCCCTTTCGTGGAATTCTAAAGTTCGACAAGCGATTAATGAGGGGGGCGAATCTAAAAGTCAGCTCATTATGCTAACGGCGCTTTTGCGGTTACGGCAAGTTTGCTCGGCGCCAAGCGCGATTCCAAATGTTTCCTACACGGAAGTGCCGCCAAAGATTTCTCTTTTGGTAGACAACCTGGGTTCCATTATGGAAACAGGCGAAAGTGCCCTGGTCTTTACTCAGTTTTTAGGAACGTTTGAAATTTTGGAGCGTGAGTTTAAAAAGGCGGGAATTCCGTACTTTGCGTTGCATGGAAAGGTTTCGCGCAAAGACCGCGAAGCCCAGTTGCAGAAATTTTATGAGCACCCCGGGGGCGCGGTGATGCTGATGACCCTTAAAACCGGGGGCGTGGGTTTGAATTTAACCAAAGCCAGTTATGTTTTCCATTTAGAACCTTGGTGGAACCCGGCGGTGGAAAACCAAGCCACGGACCGAACCCATCGCATCGGCCAAACCAAGCCGGTACAAGTGTATCGCTACATCATGAGCGAGTCTGTTGAAGAAAAAATTGAAATCCTTAAGAGCCGTAAGTCTTCCCAATTCAACGCACTCTTTTCGGATGCAGAAGTGGATCAAGAAATTAATGCCGGAGCCTTGCACCTTTCTCAGAAAGATTTTGAATATTTGTTGGGCGTATAGATGGCTCCTCCCACAGATTATTTAAAATTATTTGTGGACCACCTGAAAATTGACAAGGGCTCTTCCCAAAACACCCAAAGTGCCTATCGAAGGGACCTCATTCAATTTCAAAATTCCCTTCCAGAGCGGGATTTATTGAACGTCACCGAAGCGGACGTGCAACAATTTTTAGCCAAACTGAAGGACTCCGAACACAAAAGCAGTTCGATTGCGCGGAAGGTATCGGCGTTAAAGCAATTTTATAAATTCTTGATTTTAGAAGAGCTGATCACCGAAGACCCTACTTTATTTATCGAGGCGCCGGTCAAAGCCCAGCGTCTGCCAAAGGCCTTAGATTCAAACTCCGTTCTCCAGTTATTAAGCGCGGTCGAAGAAGGGTTGCCCTACTCCGAACTTGGGCCAAAACGTACCGTCTTGGTGATGCGTGATCAGGCCATGGTTTATTTACTTTATGCTGCGGGCCTTCGCGTAACGGAATTGATCACCTTAAAAACTTCGCAAGTGGATATCGAGGGAGAATTTGTCCGAGTCATCGGCAAGCGAAGCAAAGAACGCATCGTCCCTTTTGCGCCTATCGCGGGTGAAAAACTTTATTTGTACTTGACCGAGGCGCGCCCCGCCTTACCGGGTAAAACAGAAACCCTTTTTTTGGGACTTCGGGGCGAGCCCCTTACCCGGCAAGCCTTTTGGAAAACACTGAAGCAGCTTGCCTTAAAAGCCGGCCTCCCGGTAAACCTCCATCCGCATATGCTCCGGCACACTTTTGCTACGGATTTACTTAAGGCGGGCATGAACTTGCGCTCATTGCAAATGCTGCTGGGCCATTCGGATTTACAAACCACCCAA
The DNA here is from genome assembly GCA_903842755.1 of Oligoflexia bacterium. Lineage (GTDB taxonomy): Bacteria > Bdellovibrionota > UBA1018 > UBA1018 > CAIMNF01 > CAIMNF01. The sequence continues at coordinate 2,425 of CAIMNF010000388.1, read as the reverse complement.
GTGTACACCCATGTATCGCCCGAAACATTGGCCGAAGTCATTAAGCGCTACCATCCTCGCGGTGGGAATTCTTAAGAAATCATGGTACGGTACTGGACATGGACTTAAGCCCAGAAATTCAGCAAGGCATTCAGCGCCTTGGATACCAATTTGTGCCCTTTTTAATGGCCGTTGTGGCACACGAATTTGGCCACGGCCTGATGGCCTATTGGTGGGGCGACAAAACCGCTGAAGAATCCGGTCGTTTGACCTTAAACCCAATTCCCCACATTGATCCCATCGGAACACTCTTGTTCCCGATGATGAATATGGCTTTTGGAATGACGGTGATGTTCGGCTGGGCTCGCCCCGTTCCGATCGACCCGCGACGATTCAGAAAATTTAGACCAGGCTTATTTTGGGTGTCCCTTGCGGGACCGCTCATGAATTTTATCATGGCGGTAATTTGCGGAATGTTGTTTTGCGCGATCAGTAAGTGGGTTTCGCCTACCTTTATGTTTTACAAAGAGTTTGGAACCATGTTGGAATTCGGAGTTTACATCAATTACGGCTTAGGCATTTTTAATTTACTCCCCCTTCCCCCCTTAGACGGCAGTAAAATGGTAGAAAGTTTTTTAAGTTTTTCGGCCATGCAAAAATACGAACGGATCGCCCGCTTTAGTCCGTTCATTCTGCTGGCGTTAATTTTTACCGGGGCCATTCACTTTATTGGAGTTCCTATCCTGTTTATGGGTGACTTAACACTAAGCCTTTTAACCTTTGCTTTCCGAGTGTAGGAGCGGCCATGACGCTTAAAAAAACTGTCCTTTCCGCCGTTCAGCCGTCGAACCAAATCCATATCGGAAATTATTTGGGAGCCATTAAAAACTGGGTTCCTTACCAGGAACATTACGACTGCGTTTTTTTTGCCGTAGATTTACATTCCATCACGGTTAGGCAGGACCCAGAAGCGTTACGGGAAAATACCTACCATGCAATTGCCACCTATATGGCCTGCGGAATTGATCCCAAAAAGGCTCTCCTTTTTGTTCAATCGCACGTTCCGGAACACGCCGAGCTTGCGTGGATTCTCACCTGCCACGCAAACATGGGCGAGCTTTCGCGAATGACTCAATTTAAAGATAAAAGTCAAAAACATGGGACACAAATTCCGATCGGCCTCTTTACTTATCCTTTACTGATGGCCGCCGACATTTTGCTCTACCAAACGCACTTGGTCCCTGTTGGAGAAGACCAAAAGCAACACCTCGAGCTAACCCGCGACCTTGCCGAGCGGATGAATAACGCTTATCCATCGAAAGATGCCAGTAATGATAACAGTAAAGATGATTCGAGTCGCCCGCTTTTTGTAGTTCCCGAGCCAATGATTAGTAAAGCCGGGGGCCGAATCATGAGTCTACAGGACCCCGAAAGCAAAATGTCCAAGTCCGACCCCAATCCAGCAGGCTGTGTGTTCCTCAATGACTCCGACAAAGAGATCGAAAAGAAGTTTAAGCGCGCGGTAACGGATTCGGGAACGGAAGTTTCAGCAGAAACCCAAGCCCCGGGGGTCAGAAACCTGCTTGAAATCCAGGCTTGTTTGCTTGAAGAACCCTATGACGCGGTGCTTGGCCGATATGTAGGCAAAGGCTATGGCTACCTTAAGGTCGATACCGCCAATGTTGCGGTCGAAAAACTGAAGCCCATTCGAGAAAAAACTGCCGAAATTTTGAAGGATCGCGCGCAGTTAGAACAAATTCTTGCTGAAGGACGCGAAGCAGCCAGAGCACGTGCAGAAAAACTACTAAACGAGGTTTACAAACGCATCGGTTTTGTTCGAAGATAGGGTCCAGGGGGATATTACCGTCATGACCATGACATCTATTGCCGCAGCGGCTGCAGCTCGAAATTTTACGGTACGGCTCGAACAATTCGAAGGCCCGCTCGACTTACTCCTTTATTTAATTCAAAGCCAGGAACTGGATGTATCCAAAGTATCGATTTCGAAAATAACGGATCAATACTTAAACACCTTAAAGCTCATGCAAGAGATGAACTTTGACGTGGCTTCGGATTTCTTACTCATGGCTGCCACGTTAATTTTGTGGAAAAGTAAAGCCATTCTCCCCCGCGAAGAAGAGGACCATCCAGACGGGGAAGAAAGTTCCCTGCCCCTGACCCAAGAAGAACTGGTCAACCAGCTCTTAAACCGCCAACGTTTTTTAGAGGCCGCGGGAGTCCTGTGCGAACGTCCCTACTTAGGCGAAGATGTCTTTGCCCGTTTAAACAAACGCCCCCCCGTTGAAAAAGTTTGGAAGGAAATGAATGTTTCTCAACTTGCAACGACGCTGCAAGATTTGCTGATTCGCGAGCAAAAACGCGCCCGCGTGGTCATGAAAAAGGAAACCGTATCCCTCTCTGAAAAAATCCAAGAATTTGGCCGCCG
>CAIMNF010000387.1 GCA_903842755.1 Oligoflexia bacterium | reverse complement strand
CCTGAAATTAAAAAAAATCTTGATCTAGAAAACATTAGTTTTGAGGTGATCGAGCCGAAAAAGAAGAGCGACCCCTTAGAGGCAGAAAATAGAACAAAGACGGTCGTCAGGCCTTCCTTAGGAGAAGAAGCAAAGCAAGCCAAGAAAGACTCTTATTTAAGTGATAAAACCCGGGTGGTGAAGGAAGAGCGATCTGCTGCGAACCCAGGGGAACTTGCGCCCGCGATCCAAGCAGTTCCGCTCAGTCCCCATCGACCAAAAACGGATTCTTCGAAAAAATCAGCAAGCGTAAAGCTCAGCGACTTAGGAATAAAAATAGCGCCATCAAAGGCAGACAAAAGCTTTGAGCATGAACGCAATTGGGCCGAGTCGCGCACGGGCGAAACCATGAAGGGTGGCGAGTACATTCAGGGGATGAAAGAAGGCGAAGTGTCGTCTCTTAATACAAAAGAATTTATATTTTATAGCTACTTTGAGCGCGTTCGCCGGCAACTCGACCAGTCCTGGCAACCACTTTTGCGCGAGCAGATTGATCGGATCTACAAGCGCGGTAGGCACCTCGCTTCCAACACGGATTTTACGACGAGAACACTCATTACCTTGACTTCTAAAGGCGAGGTAAAACGAGTCCAGCTTCTGGAAGAATCGGGAACGACCGACTTAGACCAAGCAGCAATCGATGCGTTAAATAAAGCGGGCCCTTATCCCAACCCACCAAAGGGATTAGTAGAAGACACGGGGCAGGTGGAAATCCGCTGGGATTTCATTTTAAAAACTTAGGGTTGATCAATTAGAGCGCTTAGCCCGCGAGAGATTACGACCTGTTTCCACGCTTTATCGAGTTTTCTAAAAACACAAATGAGACGTTCGGTGGCGAGTTCGGGAGAAATATTTTCGGCCTGAGCCAGTCGCTGAGCCGCTAATAGGAGACATTCAAACTCAGGAGTCTTTAAGAGGTGTCCAAGTTCAAGCGATTGATCTTTTGTAAACTGGGCACGCGTGGTCAGGAAGGAGGTGTTAAACGCTCCGGTCCATTCCCCCTTATCTAAAGGTTCAAGCGGATGGGGCATTTCATTCACGTTGCTTTGATTCGTTTTTTTGAAGTGAGTATCCATCGAGTTCGATTGAAGTTCTAGCTGTAATTGTTGGTCCAAAGAGTCGCGCATAATCAATGATGTTTATCCTAAGCTTAGTGTATTACGAGTTCTGATAAGAATGTAGAATCTAGCCGATGATTTTTTTTTTGAGAAGACCTTTCTGAAATATTTTTGTTGAGATAAGGTAAGAAAATGAAAAATGTGACAAAAAAGCCCGAAATTCTATCGAAAATAAATTTTAAAGACTCCGAGAATTTTTCGAAACGCCATGTCGGACCCCGGGCAAAAGAAATTCAAGAAATGTTAAATGTGCTTGACATCAAATCTTTAGAAGAGCTTGTGTCGAAGACGGTTCCCACTTCGATTCTGCAAAAGAAGGAATTGAAATTAGATGAATCTTTTTCTGAGGCAAAAACACTCGAGCATCTCCGCTCCATTGCAAATCAGAATCAGGTTTACCGTTCGTTGATCGGGATGGGGTATTCCGATACCCTTACTCCTTCGGTGATCTTAAGAAACATTTTGGAAAATCCGGGATGGTATACGCAATATACCCCTTACCAGGCTGAAATTGCCCAAGGTCGCTTGGAGGCGTTGTTAAATTTTCAAACGCTGACCGTGGACCTTACGGGGCTGCCGATTGCAAATGCGTCTCTGCTCGATGAGGCCACGGCTTGTGCAGAGGCGATGACCATGTCTCATGCGTTAAAGGCAGATCGAAATATTTTTGAGGTGTCCGAAAATTTGCATCCCCAAAATAAAGCGGTGATTGAAACTCGGGCTGAACCACTCGGAATAAAAATCAAGTATTTTAAAGATGCAGAGTTTTCCCCGTCGCGGGAATCTTTCGGAGCAATCTTTCAATATCCGAATACCTGGGGCGAAGTGGACCCACAAATTGAGGCAAAAGTTAAACAAGCGCGCGAGTTAGGGTTGCTCGTGACGTTAGTTGCGGATCCGCTCGCGTTGGTCTTGTTGAAAAGTCCTGGAGCAATCGGAGCGGATATTGCGGTAGGAAGTTTTCAACGGTTTGGGGTACCCATGGGATTTGGCGGGCCTCATGCCGCCTACATGTCTTGCAAAGAGGAATTTAAAAGAAATATTCCTGGGCGGATTGTCGGACTATCGAAAGACCAATTTGGAAATCCCGCCGTTAGGCTCGCGCTTCAGACCCGCGAGCAGCATATTCGCAGGGAAAAGGCCACGAGTAACATCTGTACCTCACAGGTCCTTTTAGCGATAATGGCGTCGATGTATGCGGTTTATCATGGGTCAGAGGGTTTAATTGAAATCGCAAAGCGAATTCAAGGGTTTGCTCAAGTGTTGGCAAAAGTGTTACAAAAATTAAATTTTCAGAACCTTCCGACTGCTTTTTTCGATACGGTCGCATTCACGTGTAAAACCAAACAGGAGGCGGAAGGCCTGTGTGCGCGGTTTGAAAAAAAGCGAATGAATATTCGATTGGGTGTCGAGGGTCGGCTCTCCATTTCCTTGGACGAGAAAACCACACTCGAAGAACTTTCAGCGATAGTTGCGATTCTATCGGATGAAAAAATCACGGCAAATGAAGTAGAGGCGATTGCGTCTGAGGTTAGCGAAATCACTTTGCCGCAGCAGTTGATTCGAACGGATTCCTTTCTAGAGCATCCGGTATTCAATCAATACCACTCGGAGCACGAAATGCTTCGTTATATTTCGCGGCTTGAGCGCAAAGATTTATCCCTCAATTTTTCGATGATTCCGCTTGGGTCTTGTACTATGAAGCTCAATGCCGCAACCGAGATGATCCCCGTCACTTGGCCCGAATTTGGCGGAATTCATCCTGCGGCACCGGTGAACCAATTTAAAGGTTATTCGCTCTTATTCTCCGAACTTGAAAGTGCGTTGAAAGAGATTACTGGGTTTGATGCAATCTCGTTGCAGCCAAATGCGGGCTCTCAAGGAGAATACGCAGGGCTTTTGACTATTCGCGCGTACCATCAGTCCAGGGGAGAGAAGAGGAACGTCTGTTTAATTCCCAAGTCTGCGCACGGGACCAACCCCGCGAGTGCTGCCATGGCAGGGATGCAGGTCGTAGTCGTGAATTGCGATGCCGACGGAAACGTCGACGTCGAAGACTTAAAGCGACTTGCGGCAGAACATTCGAAAAGTCTTTCGTGTTTGATGGTGACATATCCGTCTACGCATGGCGTGTTTGAAACCCAAATTAAGACGATTTGCGAGATCATTCATGGCCATGGCGGACAAGTCTACATGGATGGCGCAAATATGAATGCACAAATTGCACTTTGTAAGCCTGGTGAGTTTGGGCCGGATGTTTGTCATTTAAATTTGCATAAAACATTTTGCATCCCTCACGGTGGCGGAGGGCCTGGGATGGGGCCCATAGGTGTAAAGAAACATTTAGCAGACTTTTTGCCGGGTCATGTTTTAAATAAAACCGGTGGAGCAAAATCTATCGGGCCGGTAAGCGGAGCACCTTGGGGAAGTGCCAGTATTTTACCGATTTCTTACGCATACATTAAAATGATGGGTGCTAAAGGGTTAAAACAAGCAACAGAGGTTGCTATTTTAAATGCCAACTATATTGCAAAAAAGTTAAACCCATTTTACCCGGTTCTTTATAAAGGGGAGTACGGTTTTGTGGCCCACGAGTGCATTATTGATTTGCGTCCCTTGAAGGCAGAAACTGGAATTGAGGTGGAAGACGTGGCAAAGCGCCTGATGGATTATGGTTTTCATGCGCCGACGGTTTCTTTTCCGGTCGCAGGCACGATGATGATCGAACCCACAGAAAGCGAATCTTTGGCGGAATTAGACCGATTTATTGCGGCGATGATTTCCATTAAAAAAGAAATTGACGAGGTAAAAGACGGGACAGCCGACCGTAAAAACAACGTGTTGAAGAATGCACCCCATGCGCTTGCTCAAGTGGCGGCTACCGAATGGGCCTATCCCTATTCGCGTGAAAAGGCGGTATTTCCGCTTCCATTTGTGCGGGATAGAAAGTTTTGGCCGTCCGTCGGGCGCATCGACAATGTCGCGGGAGATCGAAATTTGATTTGCTCTTGTCCGCCAATCGATTCTTATCGTTAAGCAAAGGGATTTGTGGGCTCGGATTTTCCTTGGGCCTAAAAAGGGATTATTGAGGAGCAAGAAACGGGTCGAACGATTCGGCAATTTCGTACTAGTATTGAAGCGCCTATGAAAAAAAGCGATTATTCTCGAATAGAGGCAGCAATCCAGTTTCTTTATCAAAAGCGTGCAGCCCATCCAAGGCTAACAGAGTTAGCCACACATTTGGGCTTGAGCGAATACCATTGTCACAGGTTATTTAAAAAGTGGGCGGGAGTGACCCCGAAGGACTTTCTGCGGTATCTGACGCTGGTAAAGTCCAAGAAAATGCTTCGCTCAAAGGAGTCTCTCCTAGCGACCAGTTTGGAGCTTGGGCTTTCGAGCACCTCCCGATTGCATGATCTTTTTTCGCGCGTAGAAGGCGTAACGCCCGGCGAGTATAAACGTCTTGGGGATGGGCTGACGATTTATTGGAGTGTTACCCAATCGCGTTTCGGAAAGCTTGGAATTGGTTCAACGGCGCGCGGAATCTGTTCCCTAGAGTTTGTAGATCGTGAAGGGGAGTACCTGTTGCGACTCACCCAATTGTGGCCCAAAGCCAAGCTCATTAAAAACGCCAGAAAGCATGCAGAAATCGCCCAGGAAATTGAACTGCGCCTTCAAGGTAAATCAAAAAAAGGGTTGCACTTATGGATCAAAGGCACCGATTTTCAACTGAAGGTATGGGAAGCGCTGTTAAGAATACCAGAGGGCAAGATTGCGACCTATCAAAAAATCGCGTCTGCCATTGACTTACCCAAAGCGAACCGAGCCGTGGGGAGTGCAATTGGCTCAAATCCTGTCTCGCTCTTGATTCCCTGTCACCGGGTGATTCAGTCGACCGGCGATCTTGGAGATTATCTTTGGGGTGCTGAGAAGAAGGCGTTGATCCTTGGAGTAGAACTAGCGCGAAACCGTACCGAGAAATTCTAAATTAAATTTTTAGGAGCTCATCCAAGTCAGTTTTAGCTCGACTTCGTGAGCGCTTCGTATTGATTGGCGTCCATCAGCGCATCAAACTGAGCTTTAGCGTCTGACGCTTCTAGGACCAGCATCCATTCCTGATGGGGATTTTGATTAATTTTTCCTGGGTCTGAGGCAAGATCGGTATTGGTCTTAACGACCTTTCCACGAATCGGAGAGTATAAATCAGAAACGGCCTTAATGCTTTCGACTACGCCAAAGGTTTCGTGTTCGTTTAGAGTGCGTTCCAGTTTTGGCAGCTCTAAAAACACAATGTCCCCAAGCGCGCTTTGAGCGTGATCCGTAATGCCGACGCGAATTTGATTTGCAGAAATTAGCTCGGCCCATTCATGGTCTTTGGTGTAACGGTATTGATTTGGATAAGTCATGGATTCCTCCGCATATCGATGGTTTACGTTGTTCCTAAAAATGGTGTTTTAACCACCTCAAACGGGTGGAGTTCTTCTCTGATTTTGATAAAAAGTGGTGTTCCGATAGCCTCGTAAGCCTTTTCAATACGAACAACGCCAATGGGAAATTTCAGCGAAGGCGAAGAAGTGCCACT
>CAIMNF010000386.1 GCA_903842755.1 Oligoflexia bacterium | reverse complement strand
TGGGTTTTACCCATCAATCGTCACACTTGTTATCTTAATTTCAGGTCCAAACTACGACGATCGAGCGCGGACAGCACAACCTCGGCTACTTTAAAAGTAAAATAATCTACACCCTGTCAAAAAATCATGCTAATTTTTAGGGACAAACCCTAACGATTTCGGAAAGGAACACACGCATGACTTTATTTTCAGGTGCATTGGCTGCAGAGTTTTGGCTACGATGGCTTCACTATTTTTTTGGGATTCTTTGGATCGGACACCTTTACTATTTTAATTTTTCGCAAGGCGCTTTTTTAGCCGAAGCAGATGCTGCAACGAAAACTGCTGTTGCTCAAAAACTGACTCCAAAAACCATGTACTGGTTTCGATGGGGAGCCATGTTTACATTCCTCACTGGCTGGGCGATGATCGGGCACCGCATGGGTTCAATGGGCGTGGGCTATTTAAGCACAGGTCCCGGCATTTTAATTCTAACGGGCGGTATTTTGGGAACACTGATGTTTTTAAACGTGTGGTTGATTATTTGGCCAATCCAACAACAAGTGATTGCCAATGCCGATCGCGTTGCCAAAGGCGAACAACCGCTGGCGGGCATTGCGGACAAGGCTGCGCGCGCAGGAATTGCCTCCCGAACGAACACGCTCTTTTCCATTCCGTTATTATTTTTCATGGCAGCGCCATCACACCTTCCGGTCAGCATTTCTGCTGAAAAAAGCCTGATTCCTTACTGGTGCACGTTTGGCTTGATTGCAGGTTTAATTGAATTTAACGCAATCAAAGGCAAGATGGGCCCAATGCAGAAAATTGTAGGGACCATTCACTTTGGGTTGGCCCTTGCACTTGTTTTATACTTTGCCGTTTATTTCTTAGCGGGCTGATTCTATTTTTAAAAAAAGCCGTACTTCAAAAGAGGTACGGCTTTTTTATTTGTTTAACGGAGATCAAAAAATGAGCGGGGAGCATTGGTGCAGTTCAATTTTCGAACAATTTTGTTTTTAGGAATTTGTGGCGCGACTGTTCTCTCGCTCTTATCCAAACCTGCGGACGCCTTAGAAGCAGCGACGGCCTTACCCTCGCAATCCCCTTCCCCAGCGGCGTCCCCCGCAACTTTAGATATTCCTCAAACTCAATTAACACCGGAAGCCTGGGCTATTGAAAAGCTTAATGCGTCCCAATTGCCGGGCAAAGTTTTGTTTAAAGCGGATGCTTCTCCTGAAAAGGTAGAACAAGCCATTGCGCTGAATGTTTTGGGATTTTTATATCAAGCAGATTACTCGCGGCAAGATACTGCAGATGCACTAAAGAAGTGTCGTGCTTTCTTAAAAGCGCACCAAAAGGTATTCCGCTATGCTGCTAAAAAATATTCCATCGCGCCCGAGTCGATTGCGGCATTGCTCTGGGTAGAAACCAAGTTTGGGAAACGAACAGGCACCCATTCCTTGATCAATGTTTATTCAGCACTGTTGATGGCCGATCATCCGTTTTACATTCAAAAAACCTTAGACGAATTGATCAAAAAGAAGCCCGATGCGGACTACACCTTAAAAAAGAAAGCCGTGGACCGCTCCAAATCCAAAGCCGCTTGGGCGCTTGACCAATTCAAAGCCATTGGCCTGATGATTCAGCATAAAAACGCGAAAACGAGGCGCTGGATTTTAAACATCAAGGCCTCGTACGCGGGCGCGTTTGGGTACCCTCAATTTATTCCCAGCAGCTATGTTCAATACGCAGTTACGGGCCGGGGCAAAGTGGCCGTTGACCTTTATCGCGCGGATGATGCCATTATGAGTGTCGGTCATTTTTTAAGCCAAAAGGGCTGGGACGAAGACTCGGAAGACAGCAAAGTAAAAGCACTTTATGAGTACAATCATAGCAAGGACTATGGGGCTATTATTTTGCAAATCTCTGGGGAATTACGGCAAAAGAAAGCGATTCATGCTAATCCGTAGGAGACCCCATCCTTTTCGTTGGCGAAAAACCAGAAAGGGATGGGGATCGCGATTGCGCCTGAATGCGGGTGTTCCATACAATTGACATTAATGGATTTTAGTGTAAATCCTAGAATCGAACCACGTCGATTCCGTTAACGTCTAGATCAAGATCTCCAAGGTGACTGGCAATTTAGGTAGCATTAGAGTTGCCAAACTCCGGATTTAGCGCACATTAATCTTCGTGTTTACGGTGTATAAATGTTGAGATCCCTTAACTTTGAGTTGAATGAAACCTTGATCATCAACATAGGCATCATAAACGTGATGAATTTCTGTTGATTCCGTAATCTCCGTCATTGCATCTGCACCTGGCAAAAGTACTGATGGGAAAAAATTATGTAACGAACCAAAGATATATGATTTTCCGTTAAAAACGTATGCTTTAGTTACAGAATTAAGCTGTCCGATAAATTGAATCTCTTTACCATTCACTTTTAGAGATGTAATAACAGAGACCACAAAGTCTGTAACGACATGCCCATCTGCTTCAACAGTCGCTGTAGTTTTAATTTCTGGCTTTCGCAATGCAGTTCCCAATTTTACACACGAATGTTCCAAAAGCCTCTTTACCTTCGCCCTAAGTAGTCGAACCCTCCCATCCAAACCGCTAATATTTTGAGGATCAGCTGGAGCCACTTCCGGAAACTCAGTTAAAAGCTGATGCGCTTCATAAATTTCATCCGCGAAT
>CAIMNF010000385.1 GCA_903842755.1 Oligoflexia bacterium | reverse complement strand
GTTTACCTTGCTTGCACCTTCGTTACTGGTCACAATATGAATCGAGTCCCGTAAATCGACTACGGTACCATCTGCCAAGTGAACTTCGCCTTCATCTAAAATTCCCAGCATTAGGTTTTCTAGTGCTTTTGAGCCTTTTTCAAACTCGTCCCATAAAAATACATTTACTTTCTTAACGGTTCCATCGAGCAACTTGACTTCGACAGCCCGCCTTGCCAAATTCGCAACGGAAAACAAGGGCTCGTCGCCGTAACCGACATAACTGGGTGGTGCACCAGTTAGCTTTGTAATGTCACTAGAGCTTTGGTAGCTTTCGCCTTTGATTTTAATTAACATATCGCCTAAGCCACCCAGTTCTTTAGTCAGTGCTTTCGAAAGTTCTGTTTTACCCACGCCGGTACTACCCACAAGATAAAATCTGCCAAAAGGTCTCTTAGGGTCATACAAACCTGTCTTTAAGCGTTGAATTGCGGTCATCACTTGCCTTACTGCATCGTCTTGACCGATGACTTCTGCAGTCATAGTTTGGTAAGAATTTTCAAATGCTTCGTCGCGGGCTTCGGGATCAAGCACAAGCGAGCAGTTATAACCAAAAGCTATTGAAGTGAGCGAGTAACTCATGCATAACCCTAGAGCAATTTTCCAAATTCCACCGATTGAACTGATTTTTAATTTATTATTTTTCATTGTTTCTCCTCAAAGTTTAGTTGCTTCGCACGTCGTATGATTCCAGTAATAAGTAGGCATCGTCTGCCAAGTGATTCCAGGTGACGTAGTTTTGGTCGTTGCCGATGGCTTCAATTTCTTTTAATATTTTTTGAATTTTAGTATTTTTATTTTCAATCTCGTTGAGGTCCGGCTCTAGCTTTTTAGCGTCGAACGTTCTTTCGAACGCTTGCTGCAGGTCCGTACGGAAGCGGTGCTGTAAGAACTCTGCATTCGGATTTTTGGCTGTAAAGTTTAACAAATTGCCCAATTGGTTGATGGATTCTGCATTTTTTGTTATTTCGGATTGATAGGTTTTCATTTTTGCTCTAATTTCGGCAACGTTTTGGGTGAAAAGCAATTGCTTAAGGCATTGAGTGAATTTCTTTTGAGCCTTTACCGAATCCGGGTTGTCCATTAGTTTTTGGGTAGCGACTTGGGCATTTAGAATATCTACGGGATTGTTCACGAATGCATTTTTTACTAAGTTGGCAAGCTTTTCAAGCTTGAGCTTTTCTAAATCACCTAAGTAGGCAATTTCGGAAGCGTTAAGGCTTTCAAGATTTCGGCCCGCGAGAGTTTGGGTAAACTCGTCTAATGTTGGCGTTTGGCTCCAAGGTGTTGCTCCGAGTGTTTTTTCTAAGAGGCTTGGAATTTCTGCATTGGGAGTTTTTGGGAACGGAATTTTGATGGAATAAAGTTCTAATTTTTCAAGAAAAATAATGAGCGCGTCGTATGCGGTGGCAAAAAGACCAGAGGCGGCGACACACCAAAATGTGGTACTGTCCATCAAGGGAGCTATTGTACTTTGGTGATTTAATGCAACATCGAGTTGCATAATGAGTTTCCAAATACCTCCGAAACCAATTTCACCAAGTGCGATTAACTGTGAAAAATAGGTTATATTTCCTTTAAGTGTATCCGTAGTTTTAAGAAAATGATGCCGATCGGAAACTCGTAAGATGTCTTTATAGGTTGTTTGTAGTACAGATACAGAGTAATCGCGAAATGCGCTGATGAGTGGGTGGTCGTTATTCAGTTTTTTAAGCTCTAAAATCAGGTTTCGTGTTCTTGCAAAGTCTACCCACTGCCTCTCCGGAGTATTGCCTTGGATAGACGCCATTGATTCGATTTTATCTAAAAGTAAATTGATTTTTTCTCGACCATGGGTACCGGAAAAGTCCAGGTTATGGATCACGATGTTTTTCAGTTCTTTTATATCTGTGTTTTTTCTATTTCCGGTGCGCGCAATGTCCATAAGTTTTTCTTTTATGGATTCTAATTTGCCTTGGTCGCCCGGGGTTTCTAGCGTGGCCAAAATTGCATTATTATAAGGTTCACTTAAAATGATTTGGTATTCGGTAAGTAAGCTGATCGCCTGTGCTTTTGTTTTGATTTCTGGAATGGTCAGGCTTTCAAATGTGTTGCCTTTGCTTAAACCTTGCAGAATGTCGTTACAATTTGTGATCAGTCCGGCTCGTGAGCTAATGCTCATGATCGTGAAGACCACC
>CAIMNF010000384.1 GCA_903842755.1 Oligoflexia bacterium | reverse complement strand
GAACTTAAGCGGAAAATACATATCATTGGAAATCACGTGGAATTAGCGGAATTGAAAAAATTTTATCCAGAAGTTAATTTTTTAGGAAAAAGGAATCACCATGAGACCTTAAACTATATGAGAAGAAGTAAGTTCTTATTGCAATTGTCGCTCATTAACGAAACCTTTGGACTTACAATGATTGAGGCAATGGCTATGGGGACGCCCGTATTGGGCTTTGATATTGGTACGCGTAAAGAATTTATTGTCCATGAAAAAAATGGATTCTTTGTAACGAGTAAAACTATTGAATATGATATTAATAGTGCGCTAAATTGGCCTGATTACAAAAGTCTCCAAGAGCACGCAATTAAAACTTCATCAATTTTTTCAGTATCATATGTAATTAAAAACCAAATTTTCACCTACCAAAAGCTTATTAATGAATGTAGATAACGACAAGAATTTTCGAAGTGATGGATTGTTTAATATAACTTTTACAATAGGAAGGAGCCACTGTAATGGGTAACTATTTCCGCAATGATCGAAATGAAATGATTAAATTTGTTCCTTCCAATATTGAAAGCGTACTTGAGGTGGGTTGCTCTGAAGGCCTATTCGGAAAAAGGCTTAAAGAATTAGGTGTGGCGACAGTTTGGGGAGTTGAGCCAAATAAAAATGCTGCTTTGATTGCGGCTAAAAACTTAGATTACGTATTTGCTGGTACTTTTGAGGAGGCTCAAAACACTTTAAAAAATCAAAAGTTTGACTTAGTGGTGCTAAATGACGTTTTAGAACATTTTTCAAATCCGGAACAGGTATTAAATAAAGTCAGTCATCTCTTAGTAGACGAAGGTCATGTTGTTTGCTCAATTCCGAACGTAAGATACGCTAAACACCTCTATGAGCTATTGATTTTGAAAGACTGGCAATACAGGGAAGAAGGAATTTTGGATAATACCCATCTTAGGTTTTTTACCAAAAAAAGTGCTATAAATTTGTTTGAAAAATGTGGCTTTTCAGTAATTAAATCAGAGGGACTCCGCCCACTGAAGTATTATAAGTTTTTTATCATAGACCTTGTCACTTTTTTTTGCCACAGGGACTTGCAATTCTTGCAATTTGCGTTCGTCGCAAAGAAGAGGCGAATTTAGGATTCCCGATTGGATCTCAAGAATTGAAAATCATCCTACGCATGATATTAATTCTAAACCTTTTTTAAGTGATGCGTATACGTAGCGATCTCATCAAATGAATTCTTATGACTTATAACAATCGTTGTAGTGCCTTTTAGCAGTTCGCTGACCGAACGAATAAAATTTGACTCTGTTACACCATCTAAATTCGCAGTAGCCTCATCCAAAACTAATAGTTGGGGCCGTCTCAATATTGCTCTAGCGATCGACAGTCTTTGCTTTTGACCGGTAGAAAGTGGCGTTTGCTCATTTACAAAATAATCGAGGTTAAATTGCCCTTCTTCTTTAATTTGCGCTTTATTAAGCGCTTCTAACATCAGTTCATCCGAAACTCCACTGGGGTTGAAGTGTCCAAACAACAGGTTATCTCTAATCGTGCCCTCAATCATATAGGGCTCGGGACCCACGTAACCAATTTTTTCAAATAAAAAATTCCGAACACTAAGCACAGGTCGCCCATTAATTGAAATTTTCCCGCTTTGGGGGGTCTTGATCCCAAGGGCTAGCGATAAAAGTGTACTCTTCCCTACTCCAGACGGGCCCTTGATTAATAAGACCTGCCCCTTAGAAACGTTTAGGTAAACCCCTTTTAAAACCGGTTGGTTCGTCAAATAGGCAAAGGACACGTTCTCAAAGTTCAATTGGATTCCGCCGGAAAAAAAGTCAGCGGGAAGGCTTTCGGTATAGTGGTCATCCTTCAAAATCCTCTGCTGGTCAATGGTGAGGTTTTCGTGAAATCGATAAATATCTTTAAAAGCGCCGAGGTTTAAAGTGAAATCCGAAAAGGCAATGCTCACTTCACTTAAGCCTTGAGCAAGCCTAATGAATAAATACAAAAATGAAACCAAAACCATTCCCGGGGTGTGTAAATAGCGAATACTTACAAACGAGATGCAGCAAATCACAAAAATCCCGATTAAATTTGGAAAACTACTCTTCACGGCAACAATCCAATAATACTTACGATAGGATTGCTCGACCAAGCTTAATAACACTCTTCCTTTAGACACTTCTTCTTTAATCATTCCGTAGATATTTAAGAAAAAATTATGTTTCAATCCTTGGAGCAATGTTCGGCTAATTTTAACATTGTGTTCGTGAATGGCTTTACCAGCGGCGCTCATTTGATGATTAAACTTTCTCAACGGAAATAAAAGCAACCCTAAAAGGAAAATACCGACGACCATCTCTAATGGAGCTATTCTTAAGCCCATAAATAAAAACAAAGTGCAGCATGTACCCATGAGCACGATTTGGGAAATGCTCTGTAAAACGACACTGGCATGTCCGACCCGTTCGGAAAAAGCAGTAACTAACGCGTGCGACGAAACAGAATCTACATGATTTAGACCGTATTCGAGAATCCTACTCCTTTGTAACCTCAAAAACGCCTGGGCCGACGCACTATTTACGTAATACTTAGCCACATGTACAATCGCCCGAACAATCCCAAACAATAACAAATTCACGAGCGAAGCTGCGAGCGACCTCGGATACCAGGAAGCCACGGTAAGTTTGCTGGCATCAATCAAGCCAATGGCTTGCAAAAACCCCTGAAAAACAAATACAAATGAAAACTCCACCAAAAAAAGTGCCAATCCCAGAGCGATCGCCACCAAAAAAAGACGCCATACGTCTTTTCCAAGAAAAGTCCTAAATTTCTTAATTTTAATGATTGTTACTTTAATCATGAGCGTGCAATTCGGTTTATTCTATATCTAACGCAAAATTAGTGCTATTTAAATTTGTGAATATTCAATACCATTGAACGGTAACCCGTATGAAACTTCTCATCTACCCAGAGTTCGACCACTATGGCGGAACTAAAACTTTTTTTTTAAACCTCCTTGAGCATCATGCAAATGAAAAAATAGAAACGGCAGTAGTATTAACTCGCGAGCAACGCGATTGGTTTGAACCAAACTTTTTTTCAAAGCGCAATATAAGAGTGTTTATATGCCCCAAGCGCCCGGCAATATTTTTTAAATGCTGGTTTTCATTACTTTTTGATTTTTTCGCGCTATTGCCCGCTTTCATACAATTTAACCCCGATGGAATTGTAGTTTCAAATGGCACACCTGGGATCATGTTTGGAGCCACTCTGTTAAATTTGCCGATCCTCTACATCTTTCACACTTATCCAATTGGAAAAATGAGGGAAAGCCAGCGCTTATTTTTGAGTGCCTTTTTTAGGAACTCTGTGCAATTCGCTGCCGTTTCACAAGCAACTGCCTTTAGAGTTTCCGAGTTTATGGGTATTCCCTACGGTCAAATTTTAATTTTATATAATAGTTTCAACCCGTACGGCCATACGGATTCGGAAGAAAAACACAACAACAACGTAGTTCTAACTTTAGGCCACCTTTCGAAACAGAAAAATCCTCAGGCCTGGATCCAAGTTGCAGATGCAGTCATTAAGGCTCGCCCCAACACCCGATTTACTTGGGTTGGTCACGGCCCGCTGACGGCGTTTTTAAATGATGAAATCTGCGGCAGAAAATTAAATGATCGAGTAAGTTTGAAAGGGTTTAGAAGCGAGGTTTATCCATTCTACAGAAAAGCTACCATCTATTTTCAACCAAGCCTTATGGAAAGCCACGGAATATCCATCTTAGATGCAATGGCTCTGGGCATCCCCTGCGTAGCATCAAATGTGGGCGGCATTTCCGAATCAATTATAAATGGTCAAACTGGCTTTTTGCACGAGCCCGGAGATATTGAAGGATTCGCTAAATCGATCATCCATTTACTCGATAACGAAGATCTTCGCGCTCAACTAGGAAGGCATGGAGCATTAAGAGCCAACCAGCTTTTTTCACCGGACGTCTGGAAATCCAATATAAAGAAGGTATATCGTTCAATTTTTATGGTTAATCTAAATCGCTAAATTGCAATCCAATTGGTGGGTATCAGGTCTTTTACCGGCACTGATTGATCTCGTAACCACACTTTTGGCGCAATGACGGTTTTCACGGGATTAGTCATTAGCCATGCTCCCCACCAACTAAAACTTGAATTTGCGATAATCCCGTGTTTGCAATGGCTCATCAATCGAAGATCTTCGAAAGCAGCGGCGTCTCCATCATTTCCAGACACAAAAACGGTATGACCTGGGGGGCTTACATTTTCTTTTGCCCAGGCTAAGTCATCAGAAAAAACAAAAAAAGTCGCCCCTCGGACACGCTCAGAAATGAGTTCAAACGCACTTTGATAATAGTTTAAGTCACAAGTTCCATGATGTTGGTTAAAGATAGGATTCGAAACGTAATCGCCTCGGCGAATATGAACAAATACAGATTGCCCTTCTTGAATCAATTTTAAAAATGTTGCATTACTTCCATTGGACTCATGCCTAAAAGTAAATAATTTCCGGATTTCGCCCGCGTGATGAGAGAAATATTTCTCCGTTTGATAATAGCCCCGCAAATAAATATCGCCTTTTTGTTTCCGGATTCGATCATCGAAAACAAATGCTCCTTTTTCCTCAAACAAATTAATTCGCTTACAAAACGGGTTGGTCGTTAGCACGTGCCTTATTTTAGACCTATAACTCCGAATATTTCTCAACAGGTACCCTTCTAATTTAGCCTCAATAAACTCGGTTTGAAAACATCCTAGCGCATAGACGCGTGGACTGCTCCTCATCATACGCAAGTCTACCTTTAAATCGGCATTTAAATCGCGGCTTAATGCAAAAGCCGCAGCAATCTGAAACATTTGGTTTCCGAGACCGCCACTGAGTTCACTTACAATCATCGCAGCATCCCTCTGATTCGATTCATTGCCCTGGTTTTATACCCTTTGATATTGACCCCCGTCAGCTTGTAAACGCTATCAAATATAAATCCTTTTACGGCATTGGAAATAGGCCACCATAAGGTTCTTTTTAAATAAGCTTTATAAGCTCGCCTCATCGCTTTAGATAATTCTAAATCGGAATAGACCCCCGCTTCTAAATTCTTCTTCCTTACCTTTTCAAACCATATTTTTACCG
Source organism: Oligoflexia bacterium (assembly GCA_903842755.1). Taxonomy (GTDB): domain Bacteria; phylum Bdellovibrionota; class UBA1018; order UBA1018; family CAIMNF01; genus CAIMNF01. Next base: position 9,624 of record CAIMNF010000384.1, on the reverse strand, counting down.
TTTTTCGGCTTGGGGCCTTGCTCCCCATCAAACGACCGCACATAAATAAATGAGTTTCTACATCTTCATCCAAAAGGGAATCCCCAAACAGCAGCTTAAGCTGAAAAACAATAATCTTCCGGTAAGCCGCCATGAGCGCAACATTATCTGTCTCCCAAACTTTTTCTTCATCCCAGCGATAGTAGCAAAGAAATTCAGGCAGGTTGTGAAGCTCCGTCACTTGAGCAAACTTCACCCACATTCCATAATCTTCGCAATAGGTATGTTCTAGGCTATAGCGAATTTGATAAGCATTCATTACCTCTGCGCGAATCATTACTGTAGGGTGCCGCATCGTTGCCCAAAAAAGCAAACTTGCCTTGATCGCTAGGTGGGTCTTGGGTGTCTTCGACTTTCGATCGTCGCGGCCTCCAAAATAAATTTGATAAGTACCTAAAACCCCCACATTCGGATTTGCATCCATAAAACGAACTTGTTTTTCAAGTCGATCAGGCTCGCACAAATCATCACTATCCATGCGCGCAATATATTTTCCACTGCAAAGATCTAGCCCTTGATTCAATGACCGAATAATATCTAATCGTGGTGGGTTTTCAAAAAGCTTAATCCGTGAATCTTGCTGAGCAAATTCCACAATGATTTTTTTTGTTTGGTCACTTGAGCCGCCATCAATAATTACGAATTCAAAATCGGTAAAGGACTGATTGAGAATACTCCTAATGCTGCTCGAAATGTTTTTTTCGGAATTAAAAGTTGGCATCAACACGGAGACTAATGGCGGGTGATTCATGATCTTTTCCTCTCTAAAAAAACTTTTTGCTTTACCTGTTGAACAAGTCGCTCCCTATGGGAAACAATAAGAATGGTACATCCCCGAAGAGAATCGATGGTTTTCGCAATCTGATTCTCGGTCTCGGAATCAAGATTGGCCGAAATTTCATCCAAAATCAACAAACTGGGCTTGGACATTAATGCGCGTGCGATTGATAGCCGCTGTTTTTGCCCGGTCGACAATCCGTCACCATTTTCACTCACCTTTAAATTTAGTTGCTCGGACGTAGTTCGCAACCACTCGCCCAACTGTGCCTCACTGAGGGCTGCCCACATCTCTGCATCCGAAAATTGTTCTTGCCTTCCATACAGAAGATTTTCTTTAACCGAGCCTTCAATTAAAAAAGGCTCGGCCCCCACGTAACCTACTCGATGCGAAGTTTTTAAGAAATATTCATCTGGGGTTTGACCTGCAATCTTTACTTCCCCGCGAGTAGGGGTCAGAAGGCCAAGGGTAAGGGCCAAGAGGGTAGACTTTCCGGACCCGCTAGGACCCACAATAGCTAGTCGATCTCCGGGTGCGACCGAGAAGCTAATATCATTGAGCACCAGTGGACCATTAGGAACGTAGCTAAAAGAAACCGAATTAAATTCCACAACAGGTGGAAGGTCTTGCACTAAGGCGCCACCGAATGATTTTGGCTTGGCCGCGCTTGAATAATGATAGCTTTTCCATGAAGTCCCAAAAGGCGAAATTGCTGCGGCGGGCTCCAGAGCTATCCCAATTACGTCCGGCGGAAAGCTAAAAAAATATTTAACCGATGATCTAAAATAGGGAAAATTCACTTGAAATCCACCAATATTTGAAGCGAGCGTCGAAAAACTCTGAACAAAGCGGATAAATAAATAAAGAAACGATAAAAACTCTTCGCCCGATAGTTTGGGGGCTTTTAATTGAACCATCAGAATCAGTGCAATAATAAATACACCGACAACTTGAGGCATTACACCACAAATAGACCCCAAAAAGTAGGTACGAATAGTCATACTACTTAAACTTAAATTAGATTTTAAGAGGGCCTCATACTCCGTTTGTAACGTTCGAAGTGCTCTTAAAAGAAAGAAATTTCTAATCATTCGATTCTGCCGTACCCCTTTGAGATGATGCTCCATCGGCATCTGATTAGAAATTGTCCTGACCTTTTTGTTTACAAAATGTACAAATATGCCCGCCACGAGGACACCCAACATTCCTACCATTGTCTCGCGCCAAGCTTTTGAAACCATCACTATAAATAAAATCAATGCCTGTAGCGCCACAGGCACATTGAGTGCAACATTCTGACAAAACTCACTGGCTCGGGGGAAATATTGGCTCACATTTAAATTGACGGACGACGAAGAAAGAAACCCTGTTTTTAACTTAAATGTTTCGTAGAGCATGAGTAAGTTTAGTCGGGCGCCGATCATTTCGTTCGCAACTTTTGCAGATTGGCTGACCAGCACTTGCGAAAGTCCCCTTAACAGCCCGAAAAAAACTAAAACCAATAAAAAGCCTTTAGTGGAAATCTCGATCCGATCTAGCCCAAACGGAAGTGCCGAGCCCATGGCGGTAATTTTTAATGACTTCATTAAGAAAATTAGTACGAGAGAAAATGCCATTTCAGTTCCCGTAAGGAGCAAGCCGGAGGTAATGTTAATTCCAAACCAGAATAGCCCTTTACGACCAATAAATTTTAATAATTTGTAAACTTTTACGTTCAAAGTGACTCCTTGCGTTTTCGCCGATTTAGCTATAGATTTAACCTATTAATTTGCAGATAAATATCAGGAAGTTAGGCGGAAAATAAAATTGAAGGTCTTAGTCACAGGCGGCGCAGGTTTTATTGGATCTCATTTAAGCGAACTCCTCCTCCAAAAAGAATTCCAGGTGGTCGGTATCGATAACTTCCATTTGGGAAATCAAGGAAATTTAGTCCCCTTAAATCGGAGCCCCCACTATCGGTTTCAGGAATTAGACGTTTTAAATCAAAAAGAGCTTAACCTATTGTTTGCGAAAGAAAAATTTGATCGGGTGTACCATTTGGCCGCAAACTCAGATATTGCCCGCGGCTTACAAGAGAGGGACTTGGATTTACGGTTAAACCTAAAGACCACTACGGCCGTGTTGGAAGCAATGGCGTCAGTGAAAGATTATGCACCCTGCAAGGAAATTGTATTCGCATCAACTTCTGCAATTTATGGAGATTCAGAGCACCTACTCCACGAAGACTTCGGGCCGCTTTTTCCGGTCTCTTTTTACGGGGCAAGCAAACTTGCTGCAGAGGCATTTCTTTCGGCTTTCGCCCACAGTTTTGGTTTTTGTGCGTGGATTGTTCGCTTTCCGAATGTGGTGGGTGGCCGGGCAACTCACGGGGCAATTTTAGATTTTGTCAAAAAGTTGGAAGCGAACCCAGAGGAGTTAGAAGTTCTAGGCAATGGCAGTCAAACGAAACCCTATCTTTACGTGAAAGAACTGTGCAATGCCATTGAATTTTTTATTGGGCGGTCTAAGAACAATTTAAACTACGTCAATCTGGGAGTGGATTCGCGAACGACCGTCCGTGAAATCGCGGAAATCGTAATTGCAGAAATGGGATTGAACGCAAAGATCAAGTACACCGGGGGCAATGTAGGCTGGGTGGGAGATGTCGGGAAGTTTTCCTACGATCTGTCCAAAATCCATAAATTGGGATGGAAAAGCTCGACACATTCTACTGATGCAGTGAGGCTTGCGGCCAGGGAAATTATAGCTGAGCGTAAAAAATGAAAGCCGTCATTTTAGCAGGTGGAAAAGGCTCTAGACTAAAAGAACTAACGGGTAATCTTCCTAAAGTTTTAACCCCAATCAACGGGATGCCTTTACTTGAGTATCAAATTTTAAATTTAAAAAAGTCAGGCATTCTGGAGATCATCCTGCTTTTAGGCTATGGTGCGGAGGAGGTGATCACCTGGTGCGGTGATGGATCAAAGTGGGGAGTAAAAATAATCACCGTCAATGAGCCCACGCCTTTGGGAACAGCGGGTTCTGTTGCACAAATTCAGAACCTGATCGCGAATTCGCCCTTTATCGTAGTTTACGGCGATCTACTCTTCGACCTAGATTTTGAGAGGCTCGTAAGGTTTCACCGTCTGCAGTGTGGAATAGCAACGCTAGTCGTTCATCCAAATGATCATCCCTATGATAGCGACCTGGTGGTCCTGAACGAAGAGAGTCAGATCGTGGGTTGGATGCCAAAGAACTCGCCGAGGCCAGAAAACTATTTTAATTTTGTCAACGCTGCAGTGTATGTTTTTAACCCAGAAATATTTCGTTATTTAAAGGTAAGTTTTGCCGATTTTGGCCTTGATATTTTCCCGCAAATTTTAAGCCGCGGACTGCACAAAATGTTTGCCTATTCGACCAGTGAATACCTTAAAGACATCGGAACTCCGGACCGACATAAAAAAGCGAGTGAAGATCTCAAAAACGGAATTATTTCTGCGAGGAGCCTAAAGAATCCTCAAAGGGCTATTTTTTTGGATCGTGATGGAACGCTTAATTACGAACGAGGACACATTAAATCTCACGCAAATTTTGAAATGCTACCGACTGCCGCGGATGCAATAAAATTAATCAATAGATCAACCTTTCTGGCAATTTGTTTGACCAACCAGCCTGTGATCGCTCGCGGCGAGTGCACCGTTCAGGACCTGCGCGAAACTCATGCAAAAATGAGTCGGTTTCTTGGTCAGCAACGTGCGTACCTCGATGGGCTTTATTACTGCCCGCATCACCCTGACCCAGAATTCCCCGGCGAGCGAAAGGAATTCAAAATCAAATGTGATTGCAGGAAGCCTGCAATTGGCCTAGCTTTAGAGGCTAAGGAGCACTTTAATATCGACTTAGATAAATCTTGGATGATTGGCGATCGTACGACCGACATTGAATTGGCAAGAAGAACGGGAATGAAGGCGATCCTGGTTAGAACAGGTGAAGCTGGTCAAGATCAGAGGTTTCCAAATAGCCGACCGGATTTTATCGCTCAGGATGTATTAGAAGCGGTTCAATGGGCAATCACTGAGTCGAAAAAAGGACCAGCACTGTGATTATAGCGAGAGCACCATTGAGAATTAGTTTTGCAGGCGGAGGTTCCGACTTACCAGACTTTTATCGCAAACATGGCGGTGCAGTTCTGAGTACAACCATTAACAAATATGTTTATCTCGGAATGCACCCTTATTTTGATTTAGAAAAAATACACTTAAAATACTCGAAAAACGAGCTCGTCGATCAAACATCAAAAATTCAGCACCAAATTTTCAAAACAGTTCTAGATCAGTTTCAAATTAAAGGGATAGAAATTACCAGCATAGCAGACGTGCCAGCCGGCACCGGAATGGGCTCTTCTAGCTCATTCACCGTGGCCTTGTATTTATTAATGAACGCCTGGAAGCACAGGCAAATCGGTAAGGAAGAGTTGGCCAATCTCGCCTGCACGATGGAAATCGATTTACTCAAAGAACCGATCGGGAAACAAGATCAATATGCGGCAGCTTACGGTGGTTTGAATTTGATCCGTTTTTTTCCAAACGATGAAGTTCAGGTTCAACCGGTGTTGATGAGCAAAGAACGTATTAATGCATTCAAAAATAATCTTCTTGTATTTTTTACGGGCGAAACAAGAGACGCAAAGAGCGTTCTTTCAGAACAGAAGAAAAATATTCGCGAATCTGAACAAATTAACAAGAATTTAATAAAAATGACGTCGCAAGCATTCGAACTTAAAAAAATACTTGAAGAAGGCAATCTCGATGATTTCGGAACAATTCTGCACGAGGGCTGGCTTTTAAAAAAAGCACTCGCAACCAATGTTCGGACCGCCCAAATCGACGCAATTTACCAAAAAGCGATAAGTCACGGTGCACTCGGCGGTAAACTGCTGGGGGCTGGGGGCGGAGGCTTTCTCCTATTCTATTGCAAGCCTGAGAACCATGATAAATTAAGATCTGCCCTTTCGGGACTTCGTGAGCTAAAGTTCTCACTTGACAGTCGCGGTGCAGAAGTCATTTTTTTTGATCACACGGAGGTAACATGACCCAGACCCATAATTACTCTGAACAAATTAGATCTTACTTTGAAAAACTCTATTTAACTTTGAATGCGATAAAAGTAGAAGAAATTAACAAAGTCCTTGAGCTTTTCATCGATGCTTACAAGACGAAGAAAACAATATTCGTAGTTGGAAATGGAGGGAGTTCAGCGACCGCTTCCCATATGGTAACAGACTTTAATAAGGGCATAAGTTACGGAAAGAAAAGTAAATTTAGAATGATGGCACTTACCGATAATGTTCCAAGCATGATGGCGATTGGGAACGACATTCATTTTGAGGACATTTTTGTCGAACAATTAAAAAGTTACTTTGAACCTGGGGATTTAGTACTAGGTATTTCCGGGAGCGGTAACTCAAAAAATGTAATTAAAGCAATTCAATACGCAAATGAAAATGGGGGAACAACCATTGGTTGGAGTGGATATACCGGAGGGGTACTATTGAAGATTGCAAAGTATAATATTCACGTAAACGTTCAGGATATGCAAATTGCGGAAGATGCGCATTTAATTCTAAATCACCTGATGATGCAAATTCTTTGTACTGCGATCGAATAAGCTAAATTTGAATATGAGTCATTCATTTCGTGATTATATTAATTTTGGATTAAAGTTCATACCTGGCACAATTCCCCACGCCGGTAGGGAAAAAGTTTTAAAATTAAGGCGTAAATATGAAGAGCACTTAGTAAAGTTTGAAACTCTCGGTGGGAAGATCACCGCAAAATACCCCGTACTTTATGACGACCAAGAGCAAGCGGCCTCCCTATTGGGCCACTACTTTCACCAAGACTTACTCGTAGCCTCACTGATTCACAAAAACAATCCAAAACGACATATTGATATCGGGTCGCGAGTGGACGGTTTTGTGGCGCATGTCGCTTCGTTTCGTAAAATTGAAGTGATGGACGTTAGAGATTTGAGAAATATTGGTCACGAAAACATTAGCTTTATCAAAGCTGACTTAATGGATTCTCAGAATGCACCTGTCCACATAACCGATTCGATTTCCTGCCTTCACGCCATTGAACACTTTGGGCTTGGCAGGTACGGTGACCCATTGGACCCAAATGGACATATAAAGGGCTTTAATAATATCGTGCAAATGCTTAGCCCTGGAGGAAACCTTTATATTAGTTTTCCGATTGGTAAATCCAACGAAGTTTGGTTTAATGCGCACCGAGTTTTTCATCCAAACGATATTTTTACGTGGTCGGCCGGCGAAACACAGTTGAGGCTCGAGCGATTTGATTATATTGATGACCAAAGTGATTTGCACCAAAACATCCGCCTTACTGAAGCAGGGATTAGCGTTACCCATGGGTGCGGAATTTACACTTTTAGAAAATTGGACCGATCATGATTGTTGAACCTAAACTTAGCAAACGGAATTCAGAACGACATGAGGCTTGGGTTAAGGAGCAACTTTTATTGCTTCCCTCTGGTAGTCGCGTCCTTGATGCTGGTGCCGGTGAACAAAAATTCCGGAAGTTTGCTGGCCACCTAAACTATTTCGCGCAAGATTTTGGTCTTTATGATGGCAAGGGAAACAACGAGGGACTTCAGACTGAGTCGTGGAACTATGGTAAATTAGATATTTGTTCAGATATTACGTCTATTCCAGTCCCGGACGCTTCGTTTGATGCGGTACTCTGTAGTGAGGTCTTTGAACATATTCCAGATCCAGTTGCAGCACTTAAGGAACTTTCCCGTATTTTGAAACCAGGAGGTGTGCTTCTTTTAACCGCTCCGTTTTGCAGTTTCACACACTTTGCACCTTATCATTTTTATTCAGGATTTAACCGATATTGGTACGAGTATCATTTCCCTAAAGCGGGATTTGAATCACTAGAAGTAACACCTAATGGTGATTTTTTTGAGTACTTGGGCTCCCAAATCGAATGTTTTATGCCTAGCTATCTCAATGTTCCAACGCGCTTTTCTAATTCTTTGCGCTGGCTCCTCCAAAAAATTTTACTTCGGCAAAAATCAAACGTGGCCGCAACCCAATTGGTTTGTTTTGGCTTTTTTGTTAAAGGAATCAGAAATAAGACTTAAAGCTTTTAATTAGTACCAATGTTTCGTAATCTCAAAAAATGTTTCCACAGCCATTACTCATAGCCATTTGCGCAATTATACCCTTTTACTTAATCTACATAAAGAAGAATCATCAATGGGTGGTTGCCTGGCTAGCTGCCTCAATTGTTTTTGATATTTTTAACTCCCAACTCTACTTTAATCTGCCCGCTATTTTAATCCTTGGGATGGTGGCGATTCCTTACCTTTGGTCAGAGCGACAAACTTTCAAGAATAATTTGGCTTTGAAGGTTTTCGGTGTTTACCTCGCCTACCTAGCCGTTTTGGGAATCTATCACGGCTTTATTTTTCCGTGGCCAGATTTAACTGGAGTAAGGTCAATTAAAGACCAAGCCCAATGCAGAGCAATGCTCCATTTCGGTAGAACCTGCTGTGAATGGCTTGCAACCCTATATTTAATGGTAAGAATTGAAAAAGAGGAGAGAAGAACCCTCTTTACTTTTTTAAAGTCCACCTTCATTTGTTCGGTTATTTTATGCATCAGTGCACTTTTAGAGCGAACATTTCAACTCGATTTTTATCACTTTTTTACGGGGGGGCGTGCCCTACTTTTGGATAACCGTCCGCGTGGATTTGATTATGAACCAAGGGGACTTTCGCAAAGTTTGGGCTACGCCGTGCTGTTAATGCCATTTTACCCTTTTAGAAAATGGAAGTATGCGCTCATTCCTGTGTTTTTGTTTTTTGCTTTTCTATACACCGTTTCTTTTAGTGGCCTGGTGGTTTTATTCTCTGGAATTGTACTGTATTCGTTTGTTTTTTTTGCGAAAGATTCACACGCTTTTGCTCAGTACCGCTCAAAAGTATTTGCTACTTTTGGCGGCATAATTATCCTTACTCTACTAATCATCCCCTTTATACCGGAAAAGGGCAGGGGTCACATTGATGAAAGATTCAACTATTTATTCAGAAGCGGCTTAGCAGAAAAGTTTGAAATTGCCGATTCAGCGACGATTAATTTTTATATCCATCACCCCAAATACTTCTGGCTTGGGACGGGGCCTGGGTTAGTTTACTTACCGGGTAGTGCATATATTATTGATCGAGACAAACCGATTTGGGGCAATCAGTTTAACAACCTCCCCCTTACAGGCTTAATTCTTATCCTAGCAAATTCTGGACTTTTGGGACTTTTCCTTTATGTAAGTGGCCTCATCGTTGCCATTCGAAACCGATGGCGGGGCTCACTCAATGTATTATTGATTGGTTTTTGTCTATCTGGACTTTATTTTGTGCAAATTAAGTATTTTTTTGTTTTTGGTTTCGCGTGTTTGCTAGCAAAATCTAGGGAATTAAAAAAATTCCACGAAACCTGAAATCTTTTATTGTACATCAATCTATCTCTCATTTACTTTATTTTTAACCATTAATTTACGGGACAAAACGAATAGCACGACCAACAATACAGTTTGAATAATGGCAAATTGGGTTGGACTGGAAGGTCCAAGTATAGAAAAAGAGTGATGAAAAGAGATTAATATTCCTACCAAAATCATCCCTAGGACAATCTTTGAATTTAACTGTGTATCCGCTACGCTCTTGAATAGAAACGCTAATGCCACAAAAAGTGATGGTTCTGCAAGTGCGGTCAATCGCGGTGCATTGGAACCTGTAATGCTAGG